>JBIOVW010000267.1:0-2208 GCA_044867945.1 Nakamurella sp.
ATCACGGGCACGTACCGGATCTTGGATCCCTTGCCGTGGATCGCCACCGTCATCGGGTTGGCCCGGCGGATGTCGGCGACGTCAAGGTCGCAGAGCTCTTGGACGCGGGCGGCGGTGTCGTAGGCCAGGGCGAGCAGGACGGTGTCCCGGACAGCGCGTGTGCTGGCGGTGCCGGGTTCGGCGAGCAGGGTCTGGACCTCGTCCCCGGTCAAGTGCGCCAGGTCCGGGGCGGGGGTCTTCTTCTGCCGGATCGCAAGGACTTGGGTGAGCTGGTCGAGGTGGTCGGGCTGCTCGACGGCGGTGTAGCGGCACAACGACTTGATCACCGCGAGGCGCTGGTTGCGGGTGGCCGCCGAGCAGCATCGCTCGGTTTGCAGCCAGTCCAGAAACCGCAGGACCCGCGGCCGGTCGATGTCGGCCAGGCGCAGCCGCTCGGGCGGCATACGTTCCACGTCTTTGAACCAGATCAGCAGCAGCTTGATCGCATCCCGGTAGGAGGCGATGGTCCTCGGTGATGCCGCGCGCTCGGCGGCCAGGTGGTCGGTGAAGAACTTCGCCAGCCACCGCCCGGCCAGGTCCGGAGGCGGCGTCGGTCGCCCGGTCACGACTCGTCCTGGGCCGGGGCGGGGATGACGTAGCCGAACCGGATCTGCGCCTTGGCCATCACCTCGGGGTAGGCGTCCGCGGTCAGCCGCAGGTAGTACTGGGTGCCGCGAAGGTCGGCGTGGCCCATGTAACAGGCCAGATAGGGCAGCATCACGGCCAGGTCCGCGCCGGCGTTGGCCCAGCGTCGCAGGTTGGCCACGGCGAAGCCGTGGCGCAGCGAGTGCGGATGCGGGCCGCCGATGAAGTGGGGGATGCCGGCCTCGGCGAGGTAGCCGCGGAACCGCAGGTAGATGGTCGACTGGTTGATCGGAGCGCCCGGGGCCCGGCTGTAGAACACGTGATCGCTGTGCTCTGGGGCCGGGTGCGCGGCCGCCAGGTATGCGCCCAGGGTTGCGGTGAGCCGGTCGGTGATCGGGATGGTCCGGCCCTCACCGTTCTTCGAGTCGCGGATCCGCAGCGTCCCAGCGCTCGTGTCCACGTCCGACAGGGTCAGGTTCAGCGCCTCGGAGACCCTCAGCCCGGCGCCATACAACACTCGAAACAGGACCGGGTCGACCAGCGCCTTGTTCGTGAAACTGGACATGGGTTGGGAGTCGATCGCGGTGAACAAGCGGGCCACCTCGTCGTCGGTGAACACATACGGCACCTGGTGGCGGACACTCACGCGGGTCGCCGCGGCCGGCATGTAGGCGTGCCAGCCGACGGCCCGGGCGTGATCGGCCAGCTGACGCAGCGCCAACTCGTTGCGCCGCACGGTCGACGCGCGCAGGTGACGGCCGTAGAGGAACCCCTCGACCACCTCCTTGGTGATCGAGCCGCCCGGGTAGCCCTCCCGCTCGCAGTGATCCGCGAACTGGCGCAGCACCCGCTCCGGGACTGTGAACCTGTACCCGCCGGCGTGGCGCACGGCGACCAGATCGGCGACCAGGTCCGGCAGCGTTGCCTCACACACCGCGCTCACCCTCCCCAGCCGGTTCGGTGACGTCTTCGACGTCCAACGCGCACCCGCGTAGCCGTTCGACGTCGAAGCGCAGGTAGTAGGCCTGGGTCGTGTCGCTTGAGGCGTGTCCCAATACGGCCGATACCACCGGCATCGGCGTGCCGTCGCCGATCATGGCAACGGCCAGCGCGCTACGCAGAGAATGCATCCCGCAGACCTGGCCCGGCCCGGACTCGATACCGGCGCGGGCAGCGTGTCGCGTCAGCCGGGAGGCGACCGACGAGGCGCACCCGAACGCGTCGAACGGGTGACGGTGCTTGACGAACACCTTCGGGCAGGCCGTCTCGGGGCGACCGGCCCGGACGTAGTCGATGATCGCCCAGCCGACGTCGTCGAGCAGCGGCAGGCGCAACGGCCGGCCCGTCTTGTGTTGGACGATCGTGATCTGCTTCGCTCGCCAGTCCAGGTCGCCCAGTTCGAGGCGACGCAGATCCGAGATCCGCAGGCCCAACCGGGCGGTCGTCAGGATCATCGCGTAGTCGCGTTTGCCGGTGGCGGAGACTCTGCTGCCCAATTCCGTGACACACCGTCGTGAGATCCACTGAGTTCACCACGCCAGCCTGAATGATCTTGCCTGCGGTCGTTGCTCCCCGTTCCCGGCC
>JBIOVW010000268.1:0-2955 GCA_044867945.1 Nakamurella sp.
GCAAGCGTAAGACAGCTGGTCAGTCAGGCTTTACGAACACCTGATCAGCTGACTACCACGCCGCGGCGCCGAGGCGCGCGCCCTCACTGGTTCAACCGGAACGCCGCAACCCCGCCTCAGCCGGCGACGTCGAAGACATTGCCCTCGGGGTCGGCCAGGGTGATCCAGTGCGTGCCGTCCTCGTCGAACTCGCCGACCTTGATCGCACCGAGGCTGACCAGCCGATCGGCCTCAGCGGCCAGGTCCGAGGTGTGGAAGTCCGGATGCACCCGGTTCTTCACCACCCGGTCCTCGGGCACCTGGACGAACATGAACGGCGGCCGCAGCGGCGCGCCACCGGACGCCCCGACGGTCGCGAAGAACTCCGAGGCGTCCTGATCGACCGGACGCTCGAGTACCTGCGACCAGAAGCCGGCCAGCTCGGCGGCGTTGCGGCAGTCGATCACGACGTTGGCGAGGGAGACGCTCATCTCGATCCTCCGGGGGTTGGGCGGGACACGGTTGGTGCAGTTGCGGTCTCGATCGGCCAGCAGACGTCGGTGCGGTAGTCGGCCGGCTCCGCGCCGCTGCCTGGCCCGATCAGATATATCTCGCGCATCGGCCCGTCACTCGACTGATGATGCGCTGCGACGTCGAGACCGACGGTGCCATAGGTGATGTCGAGGTCGTCGTACGAGCCGCGGTGCTGTCGTACGGCGCATCGGGCGGCGGGGATCCGCAGCGGGCGGACGCGACTCGATCCGTCGGCGTCGAACTCCGACGTCGCGCCGGCCGGCAGCGGCACGTACACGGACACCGGACCCTCGTGCTGTTCGAAGTATCCGGGCCAGAACAGCCCGCCCGGTGGGCCGGCCGGCTCGATCCCACGCGCCTGCGCGACGGCGAACAGCTCGTCGAACGACGCGTCGAACCAGGACGCCATGTCGTCCCACCGGATCGCGTCCGTCAGGCCCAGCACGGCGATCGTCGGGAAGTCGCGCACCTCGGCCGGCGAGTGTGCCGGCGAACCCGTCAACAGCTCGCGCAGCGACGCGATCACCGTGCGGGTCTGAGTGAGTTGGTGCTCCATGTGTTCGAGGTGCGCGCCGATCAGCCTGTCGCGGCTGATCTGATCGCGCGCCGTCACCACCGCCCTGATCTCGGGAAGCGGCATCTGCAGTTCGCGCAGCCGCCGGACGAGATGCGCCGTCGCGACCTGGTCGGCAGCGTATCGACGATATCCGGACGTGGCGTCGACGCTCGCCGGCTCCAGCACACCGAGCTCGTGGTAGTGCCGCAGCGCCGGGACACTCAGGTAGGTCAACCTCGCGAACTCGCCGATGCCGAGCGTCGATGCCATGACCAGAAGCCTGCACTCTCACCCGGCCTGAGAGTCAAGCCGGGTGCGAGGTGTCGTGGTCGAGCCCGCGGCGGCAGAGTCGGCGGGCAAGCGTCGCCGGGCCAGTCCTCCGCCTCCGGCGGCACACCGGGCCGCTTGGGTGCCGAAGGTCCACTCGCCGGGGCCGCGCCCGCGCGGTGGGTGATCACACCCGACATCCTGACGATGGTGCGTCGAATCGTCCGCCGTCAGATGGCGGCGGTCTCCTGGCCGGCGTGCAGCGCCAGGCGCAACGCACCGAAGACGGGCTCCCGGGTGAGCGGTCGGACGTCGACGATTCCCCTTTCGGCAAGGGCGTTCCGAACCTTCTCCTGGAGCACGGACCGATGCACGATGAGTCCCCCGCCCAGGGCCACCGGCCCCGGCTGGCCGAGCTGATCGGCGACGGCGACCACGAGATCGACCACCGCATCGGCCGTCCGGTCGACCAGGCGGCCGGCCGCCTGGTCGCCGTCGGCCATCAGATCGAAGACCACCCCGGCCAGCCCCGCCCAGTACCTGCGGGAGGTCTGGGCGTAGAAGTGGCCCATCAGGTCGTAGGGTGCGGCCACTCCGGCCGCCCTGGCGAGTTCCCAGGAGAGCCGATCCGGGTCGCCGGTGTCGCAGCAGCTGAGCGCGTGCCGGACGGCATCCCGGACGAGTCCGTAGCCGCCACCCTCGTCGCCGAGCAGATACCCCCAGCCGCCGGATCGGGCGGTTCGGCCGTCCGCGGCGCGGCCCCAGGCGACGGATCCGGTTCCGGAGATCACCGCGATACCGTTGTCCAGATCGGCGGCGGCCAGGATGAGCCGGGTGTCGTGCACGACCATCACGTCCGCGCCCGGGGCGCGCTCAGCGATCACCGTGCCGAGATCGCGCTCCTGGTCGGCGGTGTTGATGCCCGCCGATCCGACGCAGACCACGTCGATACCGGTGCGCCCGAGCTGGTCGAAGACGGAATCCAGTTCGGCCAGCGCGGTCGTGCGGGGCACGGACTCGAAGTTCGCGCTCCCTGCAGTGGCTTCCGCAAGTACCGATCCGACGCCATCCGCGAGCACGGCGTGCGTCTTTGATCCACCGATGTCCACTCCGACGGCTCTCACGAAGAGATCCCTCCCGGTTGCTCGTGTGTGGTTGTGGCCGGCTCGGCCGGGGCGTCGCGGTACGGGTTCTCGGTGCTCTCGCGCAGCACGACCTCGCCCGGCACGCGTTCGGTCAGCGGGTCGTCCGACGATCCGCCCAGCGCCATCTCGACCGCACGGACTCCCATCTCGTAGAGGGGGATGCGCACCGTGGTCAGCGCCGGGCTGAAATCGCGCAGGGTGGGGATGTCGTCGAAGCCGGCGACCTGCACGTCCGCCGGCACCTGCAGGCCGGCCTCCCGCAGGGCCGCCATCGCGCCGAGAGCCATCACGTCGTTCACCGCGAACAGGCACACCGGGACGCCGGGCCGAGCGTGCTCGGCGATCGCCTGCCGAGACGCCTCATAGCCCCCGTCGCGGGTGAAGTCCCCGTGCACCACCGGCGGCGCGGCGATTCCCTCCTTGGCCAGGCCCGCGGCAAACCCGGCGACCCGGTCCGCGGCGGCCCGCAGCCGC
>JBIOVW010000269.1:0-2315 GCA_044867945.1 Nakamurella sp.
GGGCGATCGCGGCGACGGGCAGCGGCGTCGTGAGGACGGCGCCGAGGACCTGCCACCACGCGGCGGTCAGGCCGGCCGGGCGGGCGAGGCCCTCGGCGAGGTCGAGGAACCGGCCGTTGAGCCGGAACGCCGTCAGTGCGGCCGCGCTGAGCAGCTCCTGCTCGCGCGTCATCGGACCGCCATCAGCTCGTAGAAGCCGGCTGGGTCCCGGCGACCGTAGAGCTTGTACCAGGAGTCCAGGACGCCCGGCTCGAACACCTCCAGCCGGGCGAGAATCGCCCGCGCGAAGTCGACGGGTGCGGTTGCCGACGCCGTGATCAGATCGCGGTCGGTGACGGCCGGCTCGTCGCGGTAGAGGTGGCCCCCCGCGTAGCCCAGGCCGGCAAGGAACTCCGCCGCGTTGCTGGTGTGCGCGCGGTCGTCGAGCAGCCCGGCGAGCGCCAACCCGCCGGTGGCCCCGCAGATCGCCGCGACCGGCACTCCGGCGGCGAGAAACTCGCGCGCCTTCGTGGTGAACGGCACGAAGGCCTCGCCGTCCCAGATGTCGTTGCCGGGCAGGATCAGCATGGCGCTGTCGGCCGGGCGCAGGTCGGCCAGGGCCATGTCCGGCAGGACACGGACGCCGCCAACTGTCGTCACGGGGTCCGTGGTCGCGCCGACGGTGGTGACCGTGAAGCGGCCGGGCGTGCGGTGCCACAGCGGCTTGTTCAGCGCTGCGATCGCGTAGCCGGGCTCCCAGTCGGCGGAGGTGTCGTACACGGCGAGGTGGACAGACGCACGGTCTGAGCGAGGCATGACAAGAGCTTGTCACTACGACAACCTGTTGTCAAACTCCGATATCGTGGCTTCGACGACGAGGTATCCGCGGCCGACTGTCGCTGCTCCCTCAGGTGAAATGACGAGCGGAGGGCCCGTGGAGGACGACGAGAAGGCCGGCCTGTTCGGGCTCGCGCTCGGGATCGGACTGGGTCTGTGGGCCACGGTCGGTCACGGCGGCATCACCGTCGGGGTGTTCGCCATCCTGTTGATCGTCGCCAGCCTCGCCTGGCTCAGCACGTCGTTGATCTGACACGGACGGTTCGCCGCAGCGGTTCCACGTGGGAAGCTCCCGCGCCAGTTCCCGTGAACCGCTCACCTCGATCGCCCCGGAGCGCAACGCGCAGCCCCATTCCAGCTCTCCGAGGTGCCAGCGGGCGAAAGCAACGGGATCGTTGACCATCACGACCAGGTCTTCCTCGCCGCCCGGGAACTTCTCGCACACCTCGGCGTCGCCGTGTTCGATCAGTAACCAGCCACGTCGGCCGGGCCCGGCGAGCGTGGGGTATTCGAAGCGGACCAGCACCCGGTGTCGCGGGAGGCGGTCGCGATCGAGGTAGCAGGTCACCCATCCCCACAGCACCACGCCCGGATGTGCGTGCTCGGGGGTCAGCTCCGCCCATTTCGATCCCCACTGCTGCAGGGCCGACATGACGGTCGAGAGCTCTCGCCCGGCCTGGGTCGGCTCATAGATCGAGCCCGGGCCGTCGGGCTTGGGACGGATCTCGACGACTCCGGCCGTAGCGAGGTCCCGCAGGCGCTTGGAGAGCAGGCCGCGGGAAAGGCCCGGGGCGCCGTTGGCGATTTCGTTGAACGTCCGGCAGCCGATGAGGATGTTGCGCAGAATGATGATCGACCAGCGCTCGGCGAGGAGTTCCGATGCCCGAGCGATCGGGCAGTACTGCCCGTAGTTGTGCACACCGGAAGGCTGCCACTCGCGGACGACCCGCACCAGTGCAGAACATGAACCTCGTCCCGGCCTCAGCATATGGCCGATGATCGGCCGTTCCCGCCGACCCGCCCAGGGTTCAGTATCTGCACTTGTCTCGGCCCGGAGATGCGCGACATTCGATTCCTGAGCTGAAGGACATTGCCGGGCGGACGGGAATCGAGTGGGTCCGGCCGGTGCGTACCGCACGGAGGTGGAGAAATGATCGATTGTGTGGTCGTCGGTGGCGGTCCGGCCGGGCTGGCCGCGAGTGCCGCGCTGACCCGACGCGGTGTGGAGCACGTCGTCCTGGAGCGAGGCCGGGTCGGACAGACCTGGCGTACCCAGCGCTGGGACTCCTTCCGGTTGGTCTCCCCGGGCTGGAAGAACGCGATGCTCGGTGAGGTGGCGCCGGACGAGTACACGCCGGCCGCGGAGGTCGTCGAGCGCCTCGAGAAGCTCGCCGCAGCCTGCCCGGTCCGCGAGGACATCCGTGTCGTCCGACTGACACCCGATCTCGACGGGCATGTGCTGAGCACCGACGAGGGGACGATTCGTGCGCGCACCGTGG
>JBIOVW010000270.1:0-9109 GCA_044867945.1 Nakamurella sp.
GGTCGAACTGCCGATCACCACCGACGCCACGCCTGAGGAGAAGATCTCGGCCCGAAAGCTCAAGCGGCAGATCCGACTGCAGGAGGCCAAGACGAAGTTGTCGTCGCCTTGGGCGTCCGGCATCGCCATCGCGCTGGCGATCCTGTGGACCATTCCCACCTTAGGGCTGTTCATCACCTCCTTTCGCCCCGCCAATGACATCCAGAGCAGTGGATGGTGGACGGTTCTCGCGGATCCCAACTTCACGTTCGACAACTACCAGGAGGCGTGGGCCGGCGCGGGCGGTACCGGCCTGTCGGAGTTCTTCCTCAACTCCTTCGTCATCGTTCTGCCCGGTGTCATCATTCCGATCAGTCTCGCCCTGCTGGCCGCTTACGCCTTCGCCTGGATCGATTTCAAGGGACGGAACTTCCTCTTCGTCCTGATCTTCGCCCTGCAGATCGTGCCCATCCAGGTCGCCCTCATTCCGCTGCAGACGATCTTCGTGAACTTCGGCCTGCAGAACTCGTTCTGGCCGGTGTGGATCTCGCACACGATCTTCGCGCTGCCGCTGGCCATCTTTCTGCTGCACAACTTCATGAAGGAAGTGCCGGCCTCGATCGTCGAGGCGGCGCGGGTGGACGGGGCAGGTCACGTCAAGATCTTCTTCATCGTGCTCCTGCCCTTGTTGGTGCCCGCGATCGCTGCGTTCGGCATCTTCCAATTCCTCTGGGTTTGGAACGACCTGCTCGTGGCGCTGGTGTTCGCTCCCAATCCCAACCTCCGGCCGATCACTGCCGCCATCGCCGATCTCGCCGGAACTCGGGGTAGCGATTGGCAATTGCTGTCGGCCGGTGCCTTCATCGCGATCGTCGTCCCGTTGATCGTGTTCCTGTCACTCCAGCGGTACTTTGTCAGGGGTCTGCTGGCCGGCGGCGTGAAGGGCTGATCGTCCACCTCAGAGACGAGAGCAACGTCATGCCGGATCCGAGAGCTGCACCGGTTGGAATTCTGGAGGTCGCCGCGCTCTCCGGGTTCTCTCCCGCCACGGTTTCCCGTGCGCTGCGGGGGCTGCCCGGAGTGTCGGCCAAGACCCGCGAGGCGGTGGAGCGGGCAGCGAGTTCGCTTGGTTACACACCGTCTCCCTGGGCCACGGCGCTGACCACGGGCCGGACGAACGCGGTGGCCGTCATCGCCCCCTGGGTGTCGCGCTGGTTCTTCTCGGCGGTCATCGAAGGAACTCAGGATGTGCTGACCAAGCACGGTTACGACCTGATGCTCTACCCCTTCGGGGTCGACGGCGGGGTCGACGCCCATTCGTTGAGCAAGCGGGTGGACGGTGTCCTTGCCCTGAACGTGCCGCTGGCGCACAAGTCGATAGGCGCCTTGGGCGCCCTCGGCGTGCCGATCGTCACTCTGGGCTCGGCGATCGAGGGAATCTCGTCGGTGCTGGTGGACAACGTGGAGGTCGGGCGACGGGCCACCCAGCATCTGGTCGACCTCGGACACCGGCGGATCGCGTTCTTCGGCGACGAGGAGGGAAACGCGCACGGCTTCCCCGTTGCCGTCGACCGGCACCGCGGCTACGACACGACGCTGCGAGCGGCGGGAATTGAACCCGATCCGGCCCTGGTGTACTCGACCGGCTTCTCGATCAACGGCGGCGAGGCCGCGCTGCACCGCTGCCTGGGCGAGTTCACCGGGGCCGATCGGCCGACCGCCGTCTTCGCAGTGAGCGACGAGGTCGCGATCGGCGCGCTGCACGCGGCCAGGCTGCACGGCCTGCGGATCCCGGACGACCTGTCGGTGATCGGGGTCGACGGACACGACTTCGCCTACCTGTTCGATCTGAGCACGATCAGCCAGCCGGTGCGCGATCAGGGCCGGATCGCCGCCCGGCTGCTGCTGGAGCAGATCAACGATCCCGACCACACACCGACCGCGGTCAACGTGGGATGCGAGCTGATCCGGCGCGGGTCCACCGGTCCGGTGCGAGCCCGATCGAGGACGGCGTAGCGCGGGCGATCACCCCGCGAACCGCAGCTGGGCGTGCCTCATTCCGATCACGCTGCCCATCAGGAACCGGTCGTCCGCGGCGGTGACGAAGCAGGTCAGGTTCCTGGTTCGCGCGGAAACGATCGCGCCATCGGGTTCGACCTGAATCGTCAGAAGACCACCGACAGTCGGATCGTCGCGATGCATGACCCGTCGGGCTTGGTCGGTGCACGAGTCGACGAGACGTGACCAGGGAACGGCCATCGCATCCACGATCCGGCCGATCGAGACGAGTTCCGCGGCGTGTGGCAGCGCGCAGTTGACCATCCTCATCGACGTGTCGACCTCGCGGGACTTCCAGCAGGTGCCGTACTCGTCAGGCAGCAGACCGCCGGAGAATGCTCCGGCAAGCGAGTTGACGCTCCGCTCATGGCCCATGGGGCTCGCGACACAAGCCGCCCAGGCACTCGCCCTGGGGGACCATGGGACCTGTCCGATCCAGCCGGTGGTGGCCGGGATCGAGTACTCCCAGCTGACTGGGTCGCCGGGCACCTGACCGTCCAGCCCGAACCTGTCGGCCCGGGACACGAGCCCGGCATAGGTCAGGGTCTCGGCCCTGCAGCCGACACTCTCATCAAGGCCGGGCCCGAGGTTCGCCGGCGCGGGTGACCGGACCGCGATCACTTCACCGAGGGTCATGTGTCCCGCGCACGGCCCGTACTGCGGCACCTGGCGATCTCGCTCGAAAGGGAACCGAGTTGCCCCGTCGAGGGGGTCGATCAGGCAGTCGCCCGCCGATGGTGGCCCGGGGAATTCGACGGCGGTGGCCGTCCCCGGCAGCCGGTCACCGGGCGTCGCAGCCGCGGCGACACCCACGATGGTGAACAGGACAACCAGCAAGCCGGCCAGTCGCCGGGTCATCTGTCAACGGTACGACGGACTTGTCGGAGTTCGGAAGAGCCTGGTCAGCGGGCACCAGGCTGCCCCGGATACCGGGGCCGGCCACGAGACCACCACGCAGGTGAACCCGCTCGGCCGGGACCATAGCCGCTGGCTGCCGCGCCGGCAGCGGAGCAGGGTGAATCCGGAAGGACCGGCCGAGCGGCCGGCGGGTGCCGCTCGACGCTCGCGTTCGGGTCGTATGCGGAATACTGAGCCACGAACCACCAGCGCGAACCATGCAGGCAGAGCCGACCGAGGTCGGACCGCCGTGGGGAGGTGCCATCGGGCAGAGGCCCAGGCCGCACGCTCGTCCATTTTTCGAAACCCCGCCCCATAATCCGGCAGGACCCAGCCGAGCCGACCGCTCGGTGACCGCAGCAAGTGGAAGGACACGTCATGCCCCTCGCAACCCCCGAGACCTATTCGGCGATGCTCGATCGCGCCAAGGAGGGCGGGTTCGCCTACCCGGCGATCAACGTCACCTCGTCGGTGACGATCAACGCGGCCCTGCGCGGATTCGCCGAGGCCGGCAGCGACGGCATCATCCAGGCGTCCACCGGCGGCGCGGAGCACGCCTCCGGCACGAAGGTCAAGGAGATGGTGACCGGCGCGCTCGGACTGGCCGAATTCGCCAAGGTGGTAGCGGACAAGTACGACATCACCGTGGCCCTGCACACCGACCACTGCCCCAAGGACAAGCTCGACACGTACATCCGACCGCTCATCGCGCTGTCGACCGAGCGGGTGAAGGCCGGCGGCCTGCCCATCTTCCAGTCGCACATGTGGGACGGCTCGGCGGTGCCGCTGGACGAGAATCTCAAGATCGCCAATGAGCTGCTGGAGCAGACCAGGGCGGCCAACATCATCCTGGAGATCGAGGTAGGGGTGGTCGGCGGCGAGGAGGACGGCGTCGTCGCGGAGAACAACGAGAAGCTGTACACCTCGCCGGACGACTTCATCGCCACCCTGGACGCCCTCGGCGCCCCGGACAACAACTCCTACATCGTGGCCGCGACGTTCGGCAACGTGCACGGCGTGTACAAGCCGGGCGGCGTGAAGCTGCGGCCGAAGGTGCTGCGCGAGGGCCAGGACGCCCTGGTGGAGAAGCTGGGCCTGGCGGCCGGCGCCAAGCCGTTCTCCCTGGTGTTCCACGGTGGATCCGGTTCGTCGGCGGAGGAGATCGCCGAGGCGGTGTCCTACGGCGTGGTGAAGATGAACATCGACACCGACACCCAGTACGCCTTCACCCGGCCGATCGTCGGGCACATGTTCAGCAACTATGACGGCGTGCTCAAGGTGGACGGCGAGGTCGGAAACAAGAAGGCCTATGACCCGCGCGTCTACAACAAGCTCGGCGAGGTGGGCATGGCCGACCGCATCGTGGAGGCCTGCCAGGAGCTGGGTTCGGCGGGTAAGTCGCTGGGCGCCTGACGCCCCGGTTCGGGCGGGCCCGCCGGTGCGCCGGTGGGCCCGCCCTGCCGTGATCAGCGGTCGGAGCGGCCGGCCGGGTCCGGAGCCGACTCATGCGCGGCGATGACGGCGTCGCCCGTCTCCGCGCGCCGGCGGCGCACCCGGGCGGTGGCCAGGATCGACCCGAGGATCACCAGCGGGAATCCGATCGCCATGCCAGCCGTGAACGGTTCGCCCAGCAGCAGCACACCGAGGGTGATGGCCACCGCCGGGTTGATGTAGGTGATCACGGTGGCGCGGGCCGGTCCGGCCTCGGCTATCAGCGCGAAGAACACCAGGAACGCGGCCGCGGTGCAGATCACCCCGAGCCCGGCGATCGACCAGGCGGCGTCCGTGGTCATGTGCACGGGCCCGGAGAGCGCGGTGAACGGCGCGTAGAAGACCGTCGCCACGATCAGGGACGCGGTGACCACGCCGATCGGCGGCAGGTCCGCCAGTCTGCGGTTGATGATGATCGGGCCGACCGCATAGCCCACAGCGACGAGCATCACCAGCCCGACCGCGGTCAGGTCGTTGAAATGGATGTCCAGGCCCACCAGGAACGCGACCCCGGCGAAGCCGATCAACAGGCCGATCACCCGCTTGGCATCGAAGCGGTCGTGGCCCATCACGGTCAGAATGATCGCGGCGATCATCGGCACCACCGCGAGCAGCAGACCCGCCGTCGAGCTGTTCAACGTGATCTCCGCGTGCCCGAGGAGCAGCCACGGTCCGCTGATCTCGATCGCGGTGTACACCAGCAGAACCTTCCACCGCCGGAACACCGGCCCCAGCACGCGGCGGTGGAGCGCGATCGGCAGCAGGATCAGCGCGCCGATCAGGGTACGGCCGAAAGCGACGACCAGCGGGTCGACGTCCGTCACCGCGACCTTGATCAGCAGGTACGGGATGCCCCAGATCAGGCTCAGCGCGGCGAACAATAGCCAACCCCGTTGCGTCATGCTCTCGCGCCTCTCGCCCTCGGGAAGGCCGCCGGCCACCCGTTTTCTCGTCCTCGACGGGCAACGCCGGATTCGCGCGACCGCTTCCCGTTGGACCGCACTCCATTGGCAAGAGTTTCTGCACCGCACCCGGCAGCGTCCCTGATGGGTGCGTCCGACCACCCGAGCAGGCGAACTTTCGGCGTGTCCTCTTGGGGCCAGTGTGGCTTTCTGATAATGGAGCAACCACTGAGAGTCTTGTGACTGCTGTGACTGGTGAACTACGGTAAGCGAGGATCGCACCCGCTGCGGTCTCGTGTCGGCGTGGCTCCTCGCTCCGCGCCGCCCGTTCCCGCGCGTGACGAGAAATGGTCGAGCGAGGCGCAATTCGCGTGACGGCGTCGGGCAAGGGGAAGAGGCGTCGTCACGATTGCCGGTGCTGCGCACCCTCTTTCGGGCGCGCGACGATCGGTGATCTCGGCGCGCCTGGAAACGTGCCTGGAGGCGATGCGACCAGGGAAGGGCGCCTTGTGCGGCGTGCTTTGGCCCTCGGGGCCATCATCGCGACAGTCGCCACATCGGCGGTCGTCGCGTTCGCCGGGCCGGCGGCCGCCGACCCGTCCGCGGACGACTGGTATCAGCTGCGGATGTGCGAGTCCACCAACCGCTACGACATCAACACCGGCAACGGGTACTACGGCGCCTACCAGTTCGATCTGCCGACCTGGCGATCGGTGGGTGGCTCCGGGGATCCGAATGAGGCTGCCCCCTCCGAGCAGGACTACCGGGCGCTGGTGCTGTACCGGCAGCGCGGCTGGAGTCCGTGGGTGTGCGCCTACCTGGTCGGCTTGACAGAGGACGGCGACGCCCGGTCCGGGGCCACACCCCCGGTGGCCGGGAACCAGAGCTCGGGCAGCGGGGCCAATGAGGGCTCGGGGTCGACCGCGTCGTCGGGTGCGCCGGCCTATCCGGGGCGGCAGTTCTTCGAAGGCGACTACTCCGAGGAACTCAAGGCCTGGCAGAAGCAGATGGGGACGCGCGGATACGACCTGGTCGGCACCGGCTATTTCGGGCCGAAGACCAAGGCCGCCGTGCTGGATCTGCAGGGCAAGGCCGGGCTGAACGTGGTCGGATACATCGGGCCGAAGACCTGGGCCGCGGCCTGGGGCAGCTCGTCCGGTTCGGCGCCGGCTCCATCATCGGGTTCGTCGGGTGCGTCGTACACGCCGCAGACGAACGAGTCCTGCGGAGTTGGTCAGTCGACGGCGCCGCCGTGGCCGGGCAAGACGTTCGAGCAGGGCGACACCGCCCGTGAACTGCAGTGCTTCCAAAAGCAACTGGGCAGCCGTGGTTACGGCCTGACGGGTACCGGCTACTACGGACCGGCGACCAAGACCGCGGTGGTCGAGCTGCAGAACCGCAACGGCATCAACCCCTCGGGCATCCTCGGGCCCAAGACCTGGGTGGCGGCCTGGCAAGGAAGTTGACCCCGGGGCGATCCGGTGCCGGTGACTGCGCAGAACGACCGCGCGCGACGGCGCCCCCGATCGGTTCGATGCGCGTGCATCGGCCGGTCGGGGCGTCTTCCGGGCGCCCGTCCGGGCGCGGCTCCGGCATTGGCCGTCCTCATTCGGGGTACCGCGGGTAACACTTTGTCAAAGTGGCTCGCATAATCCACGCGCGCGGGGAGATGATGACACCGTTGTCGGCGACGGGTCGAAACTCGTTCCGCCGGCACCCGCCTCGCGCGAAGCTCGCGCGTGTGGCGCAGGGAGAGGCCCGGGGCACGCCGCCCTGGGCCTCTCTGCGTTGGAATCCGGATCGGTCAGCCGGCGGCGGCGAACACCGGTGGCAAGACCAGCAGCATCGTCAGCGACCAGGTGCAGTGGGTGAGGATCGGCCCGAGGATGCCGCCGCTTGCGCGGCGTTGCAGGCCCAGCAGCAGGCCGAGCAGGACCGCGGCGAACACCAGCATCGGATTGCCGGTGGTCACCGTCGTCAGCGCATACACCGTCGTGGAGATGGCGACCGGATGCCGGAGGCCGACGGCGGCGAACAGCGCGCCCCGGAAGAAGATCTCCTCGGCGACGCCGTTGACCAGCATGATCAGTGCCACCAGCGGCAGCGATCCGTAGCGGGCGAACGCGAGCACACTTTCGGTCATCGCGCGCAGCGGATCGATCTCGCGGACCACGACCGCGCCGACGATGAAGAGCGCGGCCGCGGCCAGGCCGAGCAGGATCGGGATGATCACCGGCCGGCGCAGCTCACCCCGGAACCGGATCCGGCCCAGGTGCAGCGGTCCGGATACGAAACCGCCGACCACCCAGGTCGCCGCCAGCGCCAACGTCAAAGGGTAGAAGGCCGCGCCGTCCGGCGGCACGTTCAGGGAGATGCCGAGCAGCGTCGCCCCGACGACCAGCGTGAGCGTCACGACGACCCGCCGACGAACGAACTCGCGGTCGGGCTGGCGATGGTCGCGCTCCACCCGGTCGACCAGCGCCGGGCGCATCAGACGACCGATCCGGCCCGTCCACGTCCTCACGCCGGCGCCCACCCGTGCGCGCTGCTCACGGCGCCGCTGCTGTGCCGATGGTTCGCTCGGCAGGCCTCGCTCACGGCGTCCGGTGTCCGGCCGGATCCGGATCGGGTCCCAGCGCCGCCTGCCGCGGCGGGTCGCTCACCGCGGGATCTCGCGCCCGATCCCTCAGTGCCAGTCGCACCGCATCGTCGTACCCGGTCAGGTCACCCGGCAGCAACCGCCGGATGCTGTCGTCGCGCACCACCACCTCGTTGTTCATCGAGTCGATCAGGTTGCGCGCAGTCGGTTGATCGACGTCGGTGATCAGCGCCAACCACAGCGACGAGAGCCGCGGCGTCAGCAGGGGTACCGGGACGATGGGCGGGGTGCGGTTGTTCTGGATCCGGGCCGCCCGGCGCATGGCATCCGCGTAGCTGAGCACCTCGGGGCCGCCGACCTCGAACACCCGACCGATGGCGTCGGGGTGGGCCAGCACGCCGGCGAGGTAGCGGATGACGTCGCGCAGCGCGATCGGTTGGGTCCGGGTGCTCACCCACTTCGGGGTGACCATGGCGGGCAGGTGGTCGACCAGTTGCCGGGTGATCTCCCAGGAGATGCCGCCGTGCCCGATCACCACAGCGGCCCGCAACACGGTGACCGGAACCCCGCCGATGCCCAGCAGTTGCTCCACGTCGCGGCGGGACCGCAGGTGCGCGGACAGCCTGTCGTCGACATCGCCCAGGCCGCCGAGATAGATGATCTGCTCGAGTCCGGCGTCGGCCGCGGCGTGGCCGAACGACGTCGCAGCCTCCGCGTCCTTCTGCTCGAAGTCGTCCGAAGCCAGCGAATGAACGAGGTAGTACGCCGCGCTCGCGCCCCGAAGGGCGGTTCGCAGGCTGTCGGTGTCGGCGACGTCGCCGTAGACCGCATCCCCCGGCCCGTCGTAGGTGTCGGGATGACGGGTCATCGCGCGCACCGTTCGCCCACGCTCGAGGAGGGCGGGGATCAGGCTGGAGCCGATGAAACCGGAGGCGCCGGTGACGAGCACGGGGGAGTCCATGCTCGGACTACCGGACGGAGAGCCCGGGTCGGATGCCGGTGAGGGCGTCACGGGGCCACCTTCTTCCTCTGGTCGCGCTTCCTCTGGTAGCGACTCAGCCGCACGGTACCCGCCGGTACCGACCGCGAACCCGATTGTCCTGTTCACCTGGACTCTTCGACCCGGCCCCGTGATCGCTGATCTGTGCGAGGTTGGTCTGAACGACCGGCCCGCGGCTTGTTC
>JBIOVW010000271.1:0-6713 GCA_044867945.1 Nakamurella sp.
CCAGGGCGGATTCGATCACCCGCTGCGCCCAGGTCCCGGCCCACCAGGTCCGCTCGTCGTCCGTTGCGAAGCACCAGGCCGAACAGGCGGTGGCCGCCGGTATCAGCACCCCGGACGAACTCGCCGGCATCGCCGCCGGCTGGCGGGCCTGGTCGGACGCGCGCGACGCCTGGTTCGCGGTGCTGCATGCGGAGGTCGTGGCGGTCGCGCCCTGAGCGGAGCGCCGACCCGGCCGGTCAGATGCCGTCGACCAGCGCTCAGAGCCGCAGTACCTGTTGTACCCAGTCGGGTGCGGAGATCACGAAGTATCCGGCAATGGTCCCGGGGATGAGCAGGACCACGGTCTCACCGATTTGCCGCCAACTCCGGTGACCCAGCACTGCGATCACGACAGTTCCGACGAGGGCGAAGGACATGGGGAGCGCCTCGTCCCAGGTGTCGTACCACTGGTAGGCGTCCGCCAGGAGCAGTCCCATCAACAGGGCCGCGGCGGCTGCGCCCGACCATCCCGGTTGGCCGATCCGGGAAGCGATGACGCCGAGAATGGCTCCGCCGAGCAGTCCGAGGGCGCCCCAGAAGAGGAGTTCGATCGGCTGCACCCGGTAGGGGAAACCCGGCCCCGGGTAGAGGATGTCGTAGTAGATCTGCTTGCCGTAGAAGAACGAGACCACGCTGACCAGCAGAGCGCCGCCGCCGCGGAGGGCACCGCGGAGCGGGGTCTGCCGGGCGCTGACCACCGCGACGAGCAGGATCCAGATGCCGAAGGTGTGCGCGAACGGCCGCAGGATGGTGTCGCCGTAGTAGGCGAACGCCCCGCATGCGCCGACGGCGACCGCGGCCAGCGCCGCGGCACCGTCGCCCCAGGTGAGGTGGGCGCGTCGCCGGGTGGTGGGCGTCGTATCGGTCACGGTGAGCCTCTCCGTTCAGGATGGGTGTTATTCGGCGGGGATGGCACCGACGGCGTCGACGACGGCCGTGGTCACGGCGGAGTAGTTCATGACGGTGCCTTCGGCTGCGCCGTCGTAGTCGTCGGTGAGGACCTCCCGCTCGCCGATGAACGCCCCGGTGACGGGGTCGATGATGATGTCGTGCCGGAACTGCCCGTCGTCGATGCCGATGGCGGTGCCGACGCGGCCGTCCAGGTTTGCCGCCTTGTCGGTCAGATCGATCCCGTCGACGCGGGTGAGCGCCTGATAGAGCGCCCCCCGTAGGTCGGCGGGAACCAGCCCGGTCCGCAAAGCGTCGGCGGCGTAGACCAGGAGTTCGGCCGGTCCCCGAGCATTGTCGGGTGCATCTGCCTGCAACCTCTCGTACAGCTGGGCGGGGTCGCGGGGCAGGCCGGCGAGGAACCCCGGTGTGGGATCCTGCCAGGACCCAGTCCGGGGGCAGAGCCCCGATGTGTAGAAGTTCCCGCAGGGAGCCGTCGCCTTGAGCGTGACGCCGCCCTCCATCACGTCGGTGAAGGTGCCGTCCTCGCGGGCCTGTTCCTCGCTGCCCTCGATCCAGACCCGGTTCCCGGTGGGGCGTCGGTCGAGCATCCAGTCCTGGGTCGGGTCGTCGGGCACCGCGGGAACCCAGGTCCGGATGAGATTTTCGACCCGGAAGATGTTGTAGCCACTGAAGACGGTCCACCAGGCGTGGGTTTCGATGTACCGGTACTGACCGGGTCCGACGGGTTCGTCGGTGGCGCCCAAGGCGGCTACCGCGGCCCGGTTCAACACGCCGATCGCTTCGGCGGAGTTCACGGGCCTGTCCTGCTTGGTGACGAAGGACGGGACCAGCAGCCCGACGGCCACCAGGACGGCGGCGATGCCCGCGGCGAGGGCAACCCGCACCCAGCGGCGCCGGCGACGCGTCGGCGCAACGGCGAGCGTTTCGCCGGCCCGAAGCGCTGGCGACGGCGTCTCGGGGAGACCGATCTGGATGGCCGGCGCCGGGTTGCCGGTGGCGGCCGCCAACAGCTTGGCCCGTGCGTTCGCCAACGCCCGCGTGCCGTCCCTGGTTTCTGCGTGCAACCCGCGGAGCGCTTCATCGAGTTCGTCGTCGCTCCACAGCCGGGTGATCCCGCCGTGGTCAGTCATCGTTGCTCTCCGTGTTCTCACCGGTTCTGCTCGATGTGCCGGAATGGCTCGATTCGTGGGAGCGGAGTTGCCGTCGGACGCGGTGCAGCCTGGATCGCACCGTGCCGACCGGAATACCCAGTGCCTGGGCGACCTCGTTGCTGTCCATACCGGCCCACGCGGTCAGCAACAGCACGTCCCGGTCGTCCTGAGTCAGGCCGGCGATCCCCGACGCCAGGCGGCCGACCCGCACCTGTGCATCCACCCGATCGGACACGAGGTCGGCGGGATCTGAGCCAGGCAGGTCTCCGGCGCAGGCTTTCGCCGTGGCCGCCAACCCACGCTGTTCCTGGCGGAAATGCCGGCGCAGCAGGTTCGTCGCGATCCCGTACAACCAGGCCCGCGGATCCGCCCTCGCCTCGTCGAAGCCGTCTCGGCCGGCCAACGCCGCCAGGAACGTCTCGGCGACCAGGTCGTCGGCGATCACGCCAACCCGCCGGCTCAGGTACCGGTGCAAACCTGGCGCGTGCGCATCGAACAACCCGGCGAACAACACCGCAGGATCCCCGGATCGCAGGTCGGGACGCCCAGCTGCGGCATCCCCACCCGGTTCCACCCCTGCACCCATACCCTGTATTGCCCGAACCTGCCCGCCGTGTTCACGACGGTGCTTCCGAGCCGCTCGTTCCTGTCGACACCGGTCGAATCCCGACCGCTGACGATCCGGTGTCTGCAATGTTCGCCGCGGTGACCTGACCCGGCCAGTCTGACTCCTCCCTGCCGCGATCAGCGTGACCCCGCACCCTGAGGGTGCGGGGCCCGGGTCACTGCAGCCCAAGCGAGCGCGTCTAGCGAGATCCAATGAGTAGGATTTCCCACCTATCTGAATCATGATCATCTAACGTCCGTGGTCCGGGCATCGCCGACGGCCGGACGGTGATGGGCTGCGTGGACGCGGCTGCTGTCTGGGTGTCGGTACGGAGGCGGTCTCGATCGCGTTTGTCCGGCCGGATGGGTTGCTCAACGCGATCTCCGGCTCTGAGCCGACCAGATCATCGGCATGGTCATCGGCCGGCGTCGCGCGCGGAAGGCGAGCAGGTGAGCCGCGCACGGGCTGCTTCGCACGATCAGCATTCCGTCGGCGAGAACGAAAACCGTTCCTTCGGACTCGAACGCACAGGCAGCTGCTGCGGAAGGCGAACGCCAACCGCACTTCCTCCAAGCTGATCTAGATGGGCCCCTACCTGCGACGATGCCGATCACCGTGACTCAGAGAGGATAAACAACCCGCCGCATGAGCTGCACGCCCGTGATTATCCAGCAGACGCCCCAGATGATCATAATCGTCACTGCAACGCTGGCTGGAAGGAGCTGCAGCGCATTCACCAGGGTCCGCAGGGGCACGATGAGCAGGCCCGCAGCCGCCAGTGCGATCATCGCAGTGGTTGGCTGAATGTCCGAATGCAGCCAGATTCCGCCCACGGCCAATGCGGTGCCGACAGCGAGAATAATGGAGCCGAGCATCGCGCCGAGCCCCGCGGGGATCGGCGCCAACAGGACGACGCCAACAAGTCCGACCAGGCCCATCACGAATGAGACCGCACCCACCACACGCCCGCCGCGCAACAACCCGCCTGTGCGCCCCAGCCGGGACAGCCCCAACACTGCCACGCTCAGCAGGACGACCGAGATGTTGCCGACCCCGAGATACAGCCGATAGATAGTGCCGTCCATGATGCGGTCATATCCCAGCGACGGGTCGTACGTAGATGCAATCCCGAACGGTCTCAGCATCTCGAATGTGCTGTACACGACCCAGACGATTCCGCCGACAATGGACGCGCGCCCGGACCAGCGGATGGAAGGTAACACGACCATCAACCTCCTTAGCCTGTGGACGCTTTGGCGGGAAAACGCCTGAACCCCGTTAGTCTGGAAGGGCGTCAACTTGTCCGCCTCGCGCATCAAGCGGCCTTTCGTCGACGTCGTCCAAACAAGTTCCTTCCGACTTTGTACGCTCGAGCACGCCGGCTACGGCCACCAGATCGATCGCCGTCCTCGGCCCGACCAGTTCAGATGCAGAGCATGCTCGGCGACGGCGATGCCCGTCTGAGTGGCAGCCACGGACGTGCGGTCGGGACACGGATCGGGCGGCCACGCTCAACCGCAACCTCATGAAAATCGATCCTCGGTGTCAGTGCCAGGTCGGAAGCCGGCCTCTCCAACGATTCGCGCGGCCGTATTGAGCGCGTGGGACTTCCGACCGTGCTCGTACGCCGACAGCGCGAGCCGCGACGTCCCCGCATGCTGCTTACGGGCGCTCTGGGACAGGCCGGCTGCCTCGAGAGACCGACGGAGTAGCCACTCAGCGCCCATAGCCCAGCGTATCCCGTGAGATGCCTCAAACGACACTCCCGACAAACGCGCAGGCGATCTCGACGAGGCTCCACGGCCTGCAATTCCGGTGCCACACTCATTCTGACCAGTTCTCTCGCCTGGATGGCCAGGATCGGCCGTCCTGGGTTGACCGACCGGGCAGACTTGCCAATCGCCTGCTTCGACACTCGACCTGCACTTCTTCACGTGATTCAGATTGGTGGGACGATTGAGGGACTCAGCTCAGACCTCGCGCAGCTCGGTCGCGGTCGCGTCGACTACACGCTGCGCCACCTGCGGGAGTACCTGCGCGAACACGCTGCCAGCACCGGACTCTGACATCGAAGATCACCCATGTAGTCCCGCACTCACGGGTGGACATGCCCAACCACGTCGGCCCGCCGAAGCCCCGTTGTACGTTTGCTGCGATCCTCGGTCGACCGCCCGACCGAGCCAGTTGGCGGAAGAGAATCAGGTTCGCTACCGGTCGAACCGCCAACGGGTATGGCCGAACGCCGAGCCCTTCGCGAACCCGTAGCCGACGACGGGACGCACCGCGAACACGAGGGCCCGCCCACCGTCGCCGACGAAGGCCCCGTCCCGGACCTCGAAGGTCCAGTCCGCGCCGTACTTGTCGAGGTAGGCCCCGGCAATCCGGCGCAGCGTGTCCTCGTCCTGGACCTGTTTCGCCCGGCCCTCGATCACCAGGTCCAGCCCGTCGTCCATGGTGTTGCGGCCGGTGGTCAGCGCGACCGCGTCGTTCGCGGCGAGGTTGCGGGCCTTCTGTTCGGCTGGGCCGGTGCAGAAGTGGGTGGCATTGTCGACCCACACGCCGATCAGCGGCGTTACGTGTGGGCGTTTGTCGGCGCGGACCGTGGTCAGCCAGTAGACCTGCGCGTCCGCCCAGCGGGCGACGGCTTCGCCCCAGCCGGTCGGCCGGGCGGCGGGATCGCTGTAGCGGGGATCGAGCTCTGTGATCGGTGGCGGCGACATGGAGTCCTCCCGGAGATCGTGGGCAGCGAGACGCCGGTCCGCATGTGGCGGCGCGGTCGGCCGAACCGGTGTCCCTCGCATCCGGTTTGGACCGGCGGCGCCCGCGGGACTCATCGGCGATGCCCGACGGCCGGGATCGAGGGTGCCGGTTTGGGATCCTCCAACGGGCCCGGGGTGCGCGCGACTGGCACCGCGATCCCACGAGCACGTGCGGTCGGCGGCACGGGCTACCGGTAGCCGCTGGGCCGCCGGTACTCGCGGTAGGCCGGGTTGGCACCCAGCGGCCGCTGCGGCCGGCCGTTGTCGGTCGGGGTGGGCCCGGGCTGGCAGGACGGGCAGTAGAACGCCGGACGCTTCTTGTCCGCCGGGCCGATCTCGGCGACCCGGACGGTGGTGCCGCATCGTTGGCACGGCCGGCCGGACCGGCCGTGCACGTAGGTCCGCATCCCGCGCCGGGCGTTGCCGGTGGTGCTGGGCACGGCCTGGGTCGCGCCACGGAGCAGCTGCCGGCGGGCGGTCGCCAGCAACGCCGGCACGTCCAACTCCCCGACCGGCGTCCACGGCGAGATACGCTGCGCGAAAAGAGCTTCGGCCATGTACATGGTGCCGATGCCGGCAACCGTGGTCTGATCCAACAGGGCGCCACCGACCGCCCGTTGCGGCTCCACCAGGAGCCGCGCCGCGGCGATCGAAGGGTCGAAGTCGTCGCTCATGATGTCCGGCCCGAGATGACCGATCAGCTCCTGTTCGGCGGTGGTGGGCACCAGGTCGAGCAGGCCGAGCCAGGTGCCGACCGCGGTCCATTCGGCGCCACCGAGAACTGCCCGGACACCGGCCCGACCCGCTGACGGCCAGGGCGCCGCGTCCCGGGCGTGCACGTACCAGCTGCCCTCCATCCGTAGGTGTGAGCGAAGGGTCAACGGCACAATCGGGACGGTCGGCACGGTCGGCCCGGCCGCGGCGGGATCCGCGGCCGCGATCCGGGTCAGGATGTGCTTGCCGTACGCGGTCACGTCGCTGACGGTGCGGCCGGCGAGGTCGGCGTCGCCGAGGGACGGCCACCGCAGCTCGGCGCGAACCAGCGGCCGTCCGGCCAACGCCTGGTGCAGCCGGCGGGCGGTGCGCAGCACAGTGTCACCCTCGGGCACCGGTCCCCCAAAATGACGGCGCGAGGAGCAGCACAGGCCCGGTGAACGCCGCGGATCCGACCATCTCCAAGGCGACGTTCGCACCGAGACTATGTCCCACCACGACCGTGCAGCCCAGTCGTCCGGCGAGTTCGGC
>JBIOVW010000272.1:0-8826 GCA_044867945.1 Nakamurella sp.
TGATGGGCAGCTACCGGGTGGCCGTGCCCGGCGACATCGCCGGGGCGTTACGCACGTTGAGTTCGCTTGAGCACACCCTGCTCACCCTCGACCCGTCCCGCGACCTGGTCAGCGCCGCGCGCCTGGCCATGCCCGGCGTCCTGCGCCGACTCGCCGCGCCCGAGCGGCTCGCGGGTCAGGCGGCGCCGGACGCGGCGGCCGCCGCGGCGGTCGCGCGCCGGCTGCCGGGCCGGCTGGTGCAGCTGACCGATCAGCTGGTTCGTGGCGAGTTCGTCCTGCGGACCAGGGCGGTTGCGGACCGCGGCGACCGCGCGTGGCTGCGCTCCGTGGTGGACGATGCGGTTTCCGCGCTCCTCGCGGTCGCCGCGGTGGTGATGGCCGTCGTGTTGTTCGTCGCGCCGGGCGGCCCGATGGTCACGTCGACGGTGTCGTTGTACGACCTGATCGGAGCGGGGCTCGGGTTCGCCGGGATGTGCCTGGTGCTCCGTCTGGTGCTGCGGCTTTTCCGCCACCGACCGGCCGACGCCGAGCCATAGGCTCGGCCGGGACGGATCGCGCCGGTTGGGCAGCTGTCCTGGTCAAATGACCAAACCGCGGAAACGCCCGTCGCCCGGTGAGGCCGCCGGACTCTCCCCGCCGACCGTTCGGCGGGTCCGTTGCGCCGTCCGGGTCCCTCCATGCTGGAATCTGCGGCATGTTCGGTGTGGTGCATGCGTGCCGGCAGACGCTGGACGACGAGCTGTTCGACCAATGGCAGGCCCACCTGTGCGGGCTGTGCCTGGAGCTGCGGGACAGCCGCGGACAGCTCGCCCGGGCGCTGACCAACACCGACGCCATCGCCCTGTCCGTGCTGACCGAGGCGCAGCAGGTCATCCCGGCCGGACGCCGCACCGCCGGGCCGTGCCCACTGCGCGGCATGCGCACCGCCCGTGTGGTGCGTGCCGGGTCCACCCCCAGCCGGCTCGGCGCGGCGGCCTCGCTCACCCTGGCCGCCGCGAAGGCGCAGGATCTGCGGGCCGAGCGGACGCATCATCTCGGCATGCCGACCCTGCGCGGCCGGGCGGTGGCGGCGCTGGCCGATCCGCTGCGCCGCCGCGCGCTGGCCGACCGGCAGATGGCGCAGGCCATGCACGCATCCAGGGCGCTGGCCGTGCTGGGCAGGCAGGGTGAGGTGGAGGCGGCAATCCGACCCGGCGACTCGCTGTTCGCCGTCACCGATCCCACCGCGGAGGCGACCGCGGAGATCTTCGCCGCCTCCGCGACCGTGGCCGGTCGCCCGGAGAACGAACCGGTGCTGCGTGAGATGGGCGCCGCGTTCGGCACTCTCGCCCACCTGTTGGATGCGGTGACGGATCTGGCGGACGACCGACGGACGGGGTCGTTCAACCCGATCACCGCCACCGGCACCCCGCTTGATCAGGTCCGGCGGGAGTGCCGGCGACTCGTGCACCGGATCCGGATGGCGTTCGACCGGTTGGCGCTCGGCGACGGCCGACTCGCCCGGGCGCTGCTGGTCGACGGCACACACGCGGCCCTGCACCGTGCGTTCGAACCCGCCGGCGGCACCTGTGCGACGCCGTCGCCCCCGCCGAACTGGCCGGGCGTCCCGCAGCACACCCCGGACAAGCCGCCGCCAGGCCCCCCGAAGCCGCCGTTCTGGCCGAACCTGCTGCCCTGGATCGCCGTGTACTGCACCGGGTACGCGTGCTGCGCCTCGCACGAGAACCCGTGCACCGGGCGGCAGCACCAGGCCGGTTGCCACAGCTGCGACGGCAGTTGCTGCGACTGCTGCGACTGCGGGGACGGGTGCTGCTGCGATTGCAACTGACCGGTCAGCCGACCGGGACCGCCGTCAGCAGCGGGCCGATCACGTGCACGAGATCGCCCATCGGGTAGGCCTTCTGCTCACCCGTCCGCAGGTCCCGCACCACCACGGTGCCGTCCTCGATCTCCCGGTCACCCAGGACGAGCGCGAGCAGCGCACCGGACGCGTCAGCCGACCGCATCGCGGTCTTGAGAGCTCTTCCGCCGTAGGCCATGTCGACCCGGAAGCCGGCCCGCCGCAGTTCACCGGCCAGCGTGGCCAGCCGTTGCGAGGCCGCGGAGCCCATGGGCACACCGTAGATCTCGCACCGGGCCGAGTTCCCGACCGTCACTCCCTCGGCCTGCGACGCCAGCAGGGTGCGATCCACGCCGAGCCCGAACCCGATGCCGGACAACGACTGTCCGCCGAGCTCGGCCATCAGGCCGTCGTACCGGCCACCGCCACCCATGCCGGACTGCGCACCCAGCAACGGGTGCACGAACTCGAACGTGGTGCGGGTGTAGTAGTCAAGGCCGCGCACCATCCGCGGGTTCAGCTCGTAGGGCACGGACAGGGCGTCCAGCACCGCCCGGACCCGCTCGAAGTGCTCCCGGCAATCCTCGCACAGGTGGTCGAGCATCAGCGGGGCGTCGGCCAGCAGTGTCTGCATGTGCGGGCGCTTGTCATCCAGCACGCGCAGCGGGTTGAGCCGCGACCGTTCCCGGGTCGGCTCGTCCAGCTCGAGGCCGTCCAGGAAGGCGGTGAGCCGCTCCCGGTACACCGGACGGCAGGTCGCGTCGCCGAGCGAGGTGAGGTCCAGCCGGAACTGTGACAGCCCGACGTCCCGGAAGCCCTCGTCGGCGACCGCGATGACCTCGGCGTCCAGGGCCGGGTCGTCGCTGCCGATAGCCTCGATGCCGACCTGCTGCAGCTGCCGGTAGCGGCCGGCCTGCGGCCGTTCGTACCGGAAGAAGGGCCCGGAATAGACCAGCTTGATCGGCAGCGGTCCCCGGTCCAGGCTGTGCTCGATGACCGCCCGCATGACCCCGGCGGTGCCCTCCGGGCGCAGTGTCACCGACCGGCCGCCGCGGTCGGCGAACGTGTACATCTCCTTGGACACCACGTCGGTGGATTCCCCGACGCCGCGGGCGAACAGAGCGGTGTCCTCGAAGACGGGCAGCTCGATCGTGCCGTAACCGGCCCGGTCGGCCGCGGCCAGCAGCGTCCGCTTGACCGCCTCGAACGACCGGGACAACGGCGGGTAGTACTCGGGAATGCCCTTGGGCGCGACGAAGTCGGGCATGGCTCAGTCCTCCCGGCCGGACAGGGCCTCGGCGAGGGCGCGCTCGGTCAGGAACGGGTTGGTCCGGCGCTGCTCGCCGACGGTGCTGGCGGGACCGTGCCCGGCCAGCACGACCGTGTCGTCGGCGCGACGCAGGATCCGGTCGCGGATCGAGGTCAGCTCCTGCGCGAAGTTACCGCCGGCCAGGTCCGTGCGGCCGACCGACCCCGCAAAAAGGGTGTCACCGGTGAACAGGATCTCCGGACGGTCGCCCTCCCGGTCCAACCGGTACACGACGGACCCGGGCGTGTGGCCGGGCACGTGATCGACGGTCAGCGGCAGGCCGGCCAGCCCGGGCTGCAGTCCGTCGGACAGCGACCGGACGGTCGGCGGGCGCAGTCCGGCCATCGACAGGCCTTCCAGCGCGGCGTTCAGCTCCGGGGACAGTGCGGCCAGCGGGTCGTCCAGCATGTACTCGTCGCCCGGGTGGATGAAACCGGGGATGTCGAACTGCCGGCACACCTCCCCGAGGTCGGCGGTGTGGTCCAGGTGACCGTGCGTGACCATCGCGGCGACCGGGGTCAGTCGGTGCTCGGTGAACAGCTGCCGCAGACCGGTGACGGCGCCCTCCCCGGGGTCGATCACCACGCAGTCGGCGCCGGCCTCGGTCGCCAGCACGTAGCAGTTGGCCTGGAACGAGCCGGCCGGGAATCCCGCGATCAACACCGCATCACCCTATCGACGCCGGGCGAGCCCTTTTCCCGCCCGGGCTCTGCCGGACCCGGTGTGCCCGCGCGGTGCACAGAACCGGCGGGCCCCCGTGGAGCCGCGCTGATCCAACAACCACTTCCGCGCCGGATTCGTCCGGTTCGGTGGGTGTTTGATCAGCGCGCCGCCAGCGGCCGGGGGTGCCGTCCGCCCCCGGCTCGTTTCTCAGCGCGTTTCCACCGCCTTCACCGGGGCGGGCACCTGCCCTCACCTAGACTGCCGGTCCGGGTGGTCCACTCTCTTGCCGGCCATCCAGCGGATGCGGGAGGACCAGGGCGTGCCCACCAATCAGCAGCGTCGTGACGCGGCCAAGCGCAAGCTCGAGCGCCAGCTCGCCCGGCGTGAGGCGGCCGAGCGGGCCCGCAGACAACGGATGGTCATCATCGGGGTGGTGGCGGCGGTCGTGATCGTCGCGGGCGGCGTGTGGTTGTTCGTTTCCCGCGACTCGGCGAGCACCGCGGCCGGCGAAACGACCACCAGCGCGGAGACCTCGCCCACCGAGCCGACCACGCCCTGTTCCTACCCCGAGTCCGGCAGCGCAGCCAAGGAGGTCTCGCCGCCGTCCAACCTGTCGCCGCTCAATTCCGGCACCGTCGACGTGACGATGGTGCTGAACGACCAGGACGTGCCGATGACGCTGGACCGGGCCACCGCCCCGTGCGGGGTCAACGCGTTCCTGTCGCTGGCGTCGCAGGGTTTCTACAACGACACTAACTGCCACCGACTGACCAAGAGCGATCAGCTCAACGTCCTGCAGTGCGGCGACCCGACCGGGCAGGGCAACGGCGGACCCGGGTTCACCCTCGCCAGCGAGACCACCGGGACAGAGACGTACCCGGTGGGCACCGTAGCGCTGGCCAACGCCGGCCCCGACACCACCGGCTCCCAGTTTTTCGTCGTCTACGGCACCACCACCATCGACCCGTCCTACACGATCCTGGGCCAGGTGACCGGGGACGGGATGTCCGTGATCCAGGACATCGCGTCCCAGGGCGTGCAGCAGAACGCGCAGGACGGCGCACCTGTGGCGTCCGCGACGATCAACTCGATCAACGTGCCCGACGGGTCTCTGGAGGGCACCGGAACCTACGAGACAGCGCCGTCGTCGGAATCGGTGGACACCGGCGCGACCGACACCGCTGTCCCGACGGCCGAGCCCACCGACGCCGCCACGCCGACGGCGGAGACCGCACCGACGTCCGGCGGGGCCGGTTGAGGTGTCACCGGCGGCGATCGCGGCGGTGCTGAGCGCCGAACAGGTGCGCGCACACCGCATCCTGGCCTCCGGCCTGGACCGGACCGCGACGTCCGCCGACGAACTGTCGGTGTGGGGCCTGGGCGTGCAGGATCGCGACGGGTCGTGCCGGCTGGCGCTGGCCGCCCGCCTGCCGGATCCGGCGCTGGTCCCGGATCCGCCGGACCCCGCGGCCGCCTCCTGGCTGGCCCAGGTGTGGTCGCTGCGCGGCGCGCCCCATCTGCACCGCCGGGCCGACCTGCCCACGGTCGCCCGGGCGCTGTGGCCGGTCGACGAGGCCGACGCGGCCGCCCGGCTGGCGGGCGACGCCGCTCGGCTCGCCGGCGCCGGGGCCAAGCCCCTGGCCGCCTACCGGGCGGCAGTCAAGGCGATGCGCAAGGTCATCACCGAGCCGCTGGTCAAGGGCGAGGCGAGCGCCGCAGTCACCAGGGCGCTGCCCCGCAAGTACTCGGGCCACTGCCAGGCCTGCCGCAGCACCCACGTGCGGGAGCTGCTGTTCCGGCTGGCCGCGCTGCCGGCCGGGGTCGGCCTGGTGCCGGACACCAAGCCCGTGGTGCTCGCCCCACTGAACGGCGGTGACGCGATCCAGGCGGAACCGGCGGGCGGCATCGAGCTGCTGGTCGCCGAAACCTACCGGCGGCACGGCGTGGCCACGGCCGGTGAGCTCGCGGCGCACCTGGGCACGTCCGCCAGGTGCCTGCGACCCGCGCTGCCCGATGATCTGGTGCCCGTGCTGGTCGGCGGCGCCCGCTCGGCGGCCCGCGAGGCGATGCTGGCCGATATCGGCAACGCGGACGTCGACGCGGCCGGGCGACTGGTTCGGCTGCTGCCCGGTTCCGATCCGCTCCTGCAGCCGCGCGACCGAGCCGTGCTGACCACCGACCGCAACCACCAGAAGGCGATGTGGCCGGTGATCGGCCAACCCGGCGCGGTGCTCGCGGGGGGCGGGCTCGCCGGGATCTGGCGCGCCCGGCAGTCGGGCAACAAGCTCACGATCACGCTGACGCCATGGCACGGGTTCTCCCGACGTGAGAGATCGGCCCTCGCCGACGAGGCGCAACTCGTCGGCGTCGTGCGTGGAGCGGCGACGACCGTGCTGGTCGTGGAGTAGCCGCCCTGGATCCTTCATCGTCACCGAGCGGCGACCCCGATCCGCGCGTCCAGGTCGTCGAGCGCGTCGAGAATGTCTCCGGCGGCCCAGATCTGGTCGCGCCGGCGATCCGTCAACGGGCGCAGCACACCGGCCGACCGCGTCGTGGTCCGACCTGGGCCCACGCACCCCACCACGCTGCCTTGCCAGACATCCGGCACCTCGATCAGGGTCGTGGTCGCCCGCGCGGCCCGACTTGGCACGATGAGCACATGACAGTCATCAAGATCAACGCGATCACCGTGCCCGCGGACAGCGGCGACGAGCTGGCCAAGCGCTTCGCCGCTCGGGCCGGCGCGGTGGACAACCAGGACGGCTTCGAGGGTTTCGAGCTGCTGGAGCCGACGGACGAGCGGACGACCTGGCTGGTGGTGACCCGCTGGCGGGACGAGGAGTCGTTCCAGGCGTGGCTGAACTCCCCCGCGTTCGGGCACGGGCACCGCTCCGCCGCGGAGCGGGCCGGCGGTGACGCTCCCAGGCCGGTCGCGTCGCACAGCGAGGTCTGGTCGTACCGGGTCGCGGACCTGTCCGCCGGCCAGGCCTGACACCGGAATGAAGCCGGTCCATCGGTCCGGGCAGACTGTCACACCGTGAACAGGATCGCGTTGCAGGAGTCCACCGCACCGGGCGTCGCCCCGCACACGTTGGTCGACATCGCCCAGCGGGCAGGCTTCGACTCCATCGGCCTGAAGGTCAGCCATTCCGCAGGGGCCGACGTGTGGTGGCACAAGGGTGCCGGCTCGGCGGAACTGGTCTCGGTGGTGGAACACCTGCTGGCCAACCGGGTTTCGGTGCTCGATGTGGGCAGGGTCGAACTCGGCGGACCGACCGACGATTCGAACCGCACCGTGCTCGACCTGGCGTCCAGGTTGGGCGCAAGGTACGTGACCGCCAGCCCGGTCCCGAAGGCCGACGAGCTGAGCCCGCCGGCGGACGAGTTCGCCCGGCTGGTGCAGGACTGCGACGACTACATGCTCGTCCCCCTGCTCCTGCCGGCGGCGGGCAGCAGTGTGCCGGACAATGCGCGGGCCCTCGAGATCGTCCGACAGGTCGGCGGCGCGGTGATCGTCACCGCGACCACCGACCGGTCGGCGTTCGACATCGAGTCACAGGTCCTCGAGGCCGGCAACCGGCTCGGCTACCTGCGCCTGCTCGGCGAGCAGCTCGACCGCACCACCGAGGAGGAGTCCGCCGGTCTGCTGGCGACCGTCCCGGTGCACGTGCCGGTGGCGGTGGGCTCGGCGGCCCCGGGCGACAAGCACGACCTGGAGGCCCGGGCCCATCGGTGGAGCGTGCTGGTCGACCGCATGTTGGAGCACCCGCTGGCCCGGGACCGGCGGCTGTCGCTGGGGCTGGACGGGCCCCGGGACTGACCCGAGGCTCGCCCTGAGCGCTCAGCCCTGCGGCGCGTTCTCCCACAATCCGAGCAGGTTGCCCTCGGTGTCCCGGAAGTAGGCGGAGAAGCCCATCTCCCCCACCGGTTCCTTGCCGACCACCGTGGCTCCACCCCGACCCTCGATGGTCTTGAGCGTGTCATCGATGCTGGCCACATCCAGCACGATCACCGGCGAGGTCGGGTACTGCTCGTTCCGCGCATACATCCCGCCATTGATGAACCCCGGTTCGGAAGGCATCCCGGTGTCGGCGGTCGGTCCGGTCGACGCGATCGTGTAGTCCATTCCCGGCATTTCATTGATCTGCCAGCCGAAGACGTCCCCGTAGAACGCCCGGGCGCGCGCGCCGTCCTCGAACGGCACCTCGAAGTGCACCACTTTTCCGGTCATCCGCTGCCTCCTTGGCTCGGTTTCGATGCGATCCGGACGCTACGCCGACGGTCGGACAGTCGGGGGCGACATAGCCGATACAGGCCACTCGTCCAGGGTGAGGCGAAGATCATCAATTTCACCGCCACGAGGATTGGTCGCGGTTCGTCCGGATGGACATCCCGTCGCGCTGAGCCGTCAGTCCGGCGACTCGCCCGCCTCGGTACCCGTCGGCTGGGTGGCGGTGGCCTGGATGGCCGCGACGACCAGCTCGGCGACGAGAGCAGGCTCCTCGATGGGGGTGAAGACGCTGCGCCCACGGATCGTGACGATGCGGATCCACGGGTGAATCTGCAGGATGCGGCGCTCTTCGGCGGTCATTCCGCCGTCGCCGGTCTGGCCGTGGACCACCCAGGCCGGCACCCTCGCGAGGGCCAGTCGTCGGGCAACCGATCCATGCTGGTCGAGGTAGCGCAGGTAACAGTGGACGCCTCGACGCATGAAGGCCGGATCGTTCCGCCGCAATGCGGCGACCAGCACGGCGAGGCGTTCGGGCGGCAGCGGGCTCCCCCGAAAAGCGAATCGCATCGCTGATCGCAACGCCACGTACGGCAGCGGACCGGCCACCTTGGCGAGGCGATCCATCGTCCGGATGACCATCGCCTCGTCCTGGCGCGAAAATGACGGCGCGAGGAGCAGCACAGGCCCGGTGAACGCCGCGGATCCGACCATCTCCAAGGCGACGTTCGCACCGAGACTATGTCCCACCACGACCGTGCAGCCCAGTCGTCCGGCGAGTTCGGC
>JBIOVW010000273.1:0-9757 GCA_044867945.1 Nakamurella sp.
GGAGGAGGGGCGGCTGCGCGGTCTGGATACCCATCTGTCGTACCGGATCGGGCTCAAGACCTTCTCCGCGGCCGAGTCACGGATCGTGCTGGGCGTCGACGACGCCTTCCACCTGCCGACGGCCCCCGGCAACGGGTACTTGCGGTTCGACACCACGGAGCTGGTGCGGTTCAAGGCGGCCTACGTGTCCGGGCCGGTCCGCGAGCAGCGGCCGGAGCGGGTGGCGGACGGTTGGGTCTCGCCCCAGGTGTTCCGGCTGGCCCCGGCCGGGCCTGGGGCGGTCGGCGGACCGGCCGACTGGTCGGCCGAGGGGACCCCGGACGAACCTGGCGGTCGGCCGAGCCTGCTGGAGATCGCGGTCGCCCGGCTGGACGGTGCCGGGGTGCCGGCACACGAGGTGTGGTTGCCGCCGCTGGGTGACCCGCCGGCGCTCGACCTGCTGCTACCGGCATCACCGCAGCCCACCGGCGTCGGGTTCGGCCGGGTGCCGCTGGGCTGGGTTGACCGTCCCCTGGAGCAGACCCGCGGAATCCTCGAGCTGGACCTGTCCGGCGCCGCCGGACACGTCGCCGTCGTCGGGGCGCCGCAGAGCGGGAAGTCGACCGCCGTCCGCACCCTGGTCTGCGCGCTCGCCCTCACCCACGGTCCGGACGAACTGTCGGTGTACTGCCTGGACCTGGGCGGGGGTTCGCTGTCCGCGCTGGCCGACCTGCCGCAGGTGGGGGTGGTGGCCGGGCGGCTGCAACCCGACCTCGTCCGGCGCACCGTCACCACCGTCGAACGGGTGCTGGCCGAGCGGGAGGCCGCGTTCGCCGCCACGGGCCTGTCCTCGGTGACCGAGTGGCGCCGGGCGCGTGCGGCGGCCACCGACCCGTCGGAACAGGGCGACGTGGTGCTGGTCGTCGACGGTTGGGGGTCGTTGCGGGAGTCGTTCGAACCGTTGGAGCCGCGCCTGTTGTCGCTGGCCGCGCGGGGCCTGAACTACGGGGTGCACCTGGTGCTCACCGCGACCCGATGGCCCGAGCTGCGGCCCGCACTCAAGGACCTCATCGGGTCCCGGATCGAGCTTCGCCTTGGTGATCCGCTCGATTCCGTCGTCAACTCCCGGATCGCGGCGACCGTGCCGATGAGCCGTCCCGGCCGCGGGCTCACCCGGGACGGGCTGCACCTGCTCACCGCGGTTCCGCGGGTGGACGGCCGCACCAGCGCCCAGGATCTGCCCGCGGCCACGGCGACGCTGGTCGAGACGGTTCGGGACCGGTGGCCGCGCCGGGCGACCCCCGGTGTGCGGCTGTTGCCGGCCCTGCTGCGCACCGCGGACCTGCCGGTCACGCCGACCGGATCCGGGGTACTGATCGGGCTGGACGAGGACTTGCAACCCGTCCACTGGGATCCGGCGACCGACCGGCACCTGATGCTGTTCGGCGAGGACCAGTCCGGCAAGTCCACCCTGCTGACCCGGCTCGTCCGCGAACTCGCCAACCGGTCCGGGCCGCCCGCGGCCCGTTTCGTCATCCTCGATCCCGATCGGCGGTTGACCGAGCTGGCCGTGCGGCAGCTCGGCACCGCGGTCACCGGGCGGGACGCGACGCCGCTGATCGCGGCCCTCGCGGAGCAGCTGACAGCCCCGCCGCCGGGCCCTTCCGAGCCGAACATCACGGGCCGGCCGCGGCCGGATTCGCCGGCGGAGATCTACCTGATCATCGACAACTACGAGCGGCTGGCCGGCTCGGCCCCGCTGGCCCCACTCGTCCCGTTGCTCGCGCACGCGACCGAACTCGGACTGCACATCATCGTCGCCCGGCAGGCCAGGGGGGCGGCACGCGCCGTCTACGACACCGTCTACACCACACTGAAGGACATGGGAACCCCGGCCCTACTGCTGTCCGGGCCTGATACGGAAGGCCCGATCATCGGCCGCACCGGACTGAGCCGGCAACCGCCGGGGCGCGGCGTCTGGATCCCCCGCCGGGGAGCCGAGATCCTGATGCAGGCCGTCCTTGACGCCGACCACCGGGCGAGGCCGGACGTGACCGGCGGCGACGATGAGTGACCCGCTTGCCGACCGCGCGTCGCCCACCGAGCATCCCCCGCACCGGCGGACCGGCGAACCCGGACGGGCACCCGCCACTGGGGACGTCGGCCGACCGCTGCTGATGGACCCGGCCGGGGCCAGGCCGACCGGCTTCGCGCCGCCGACGGCGAGCCCGTGGGCTCCCGGCGGGTCAGCCCCGGCAAACCGGCCGGGGCGCCCGAACACCCCGTCGGTCCTGGCCGGCCCCACCCCGGTGACCCCGTCCGCGTCCGTCCCCGCCGGTCCCGCCTCGGTGGACTCCGGCCCGTCGGAGTCCTCCTTCGGCCCGGTCAGCCGGATGGTGACGGTCAGCGTCCGCACCCCCACATCGCGGATCGACCTTGTCCTGCCGGACCGGACCAGCCTCGCCGAGGTCCTCGAGTCCGTGCTCGACGTCGCCCCGAGGTCCCTCCGCGAGGAGGCACTGGCCCACGGCGGATGGATCCTGCGCACCGCCGCGGGTCGACCGTTGCCGGGCTCCACCACGCTGCTGGACGAGGGCATCGGCAGCGGCACCAGCCTGTTCCTGGCCGGCGCCGACAGCACCGAGCCGGCGATCGTCTACGACGACGTCGCCGATGTCGTGGCCGAAGTGGTCCGGGCCGACGCGGCGGCCTGGCCGGCCGCCGCCGGCCGGATGTTCGCGCTGGGTCTTGCCGCCTGCTTCGCCGTCCTGGCCCTGCTGGCGGTGCTCGCGCTGGGCCCCCCATGGACCGGACCGGCCCTGGCCCTGGCGGCGATCACCGTGCTCACGCTGGCTGCGGCCGCGGTGGTGGCGCGTCGCTCCGGTGACAACGGCGTCGCGCTGACCACCGGCCTCGTGTCGGTCGGGGCCGGCACTGCCGCCGTGGTCGTGGTCGCCGCCGGAACGGCCCCGCTCACCGCGATCGGGCCGCTGCCCTGGTTGCTGGGCGCGCTGGCCGCCGGCGTGCTGGCGGGCACCGCGTCCCTGGCCATCGGGTCCCGGCGCGTCCCGTTCGGGGCGATCATCACCGGCGCCGGGCTGCTCGCGGTGGCTCTGGTCGGCGGCGCCGCGTTCGACCTGGACCGGCTCGGCACCGCAGCGCTGATCTGCGGCCTGGCCGTGTGCGTCATGCCGGTCCTGCCCGGCCTCGCGCTTCGCTTCGCCGCCTTCGAACCCGATCCGCTGCCGACCACACCGCCGGGGTCCACAGCCGGCCGTGGGGCCGTCGACCCCCGGGACGCCCGGACGCGGACCCGCCGCGCGATCAAGCTGCTCACCGCGTTCCTGCACGGCGTGACCTGGCCCGCTCTGGCCGCCGCGGTCCTGCTCGCGCTCGGTGACCAGCCGGCAGGCCGGATCCTGGCCGCCGTCGTCGGGCTCGCCCTGCTGCTGCGCGCCCGGTTGTTCCCCACCATCGGTCAACGCCTGCCGCTGCTGCTGGCCGGTGCGCTCTGCCTGATCGCGGTGCCGGCCGGGCTCCTGTTGACCACGACCTCGACCAGCACGCTGATTGCGGTCGGCGGGGCCGCCGCCGTCGCGGCGGTGATCTGCGCGGTGATCGCGGCGCGGCGGACCCGCCGGAGTCCGGCGCTGGCGCGCGCCGCGGAGATCGTCGACCTGCTGCTGACGATCGTGGCGATTCCGCTGGTTGCCGGCGTGTGGGGGGCCTTCGCCTTCGTGCGCGGCCTCGGCGGGTGACCCGGCCGTGGCGATGGACACCCGGGACGAGGTCGCGGCGCAACGGTTTCGGGACCGGCGCCTGCGAGCCGCCCTGCTCGAGGGCGATCCGGATTCATCGACCCGCCCGCTGTCCCGGCTCGGCGCCGGGGTCTACGGCGGGATCCTGGTCACCGTCCTGCTGCTCGCGGTCGCCGGGATCTACGGGGCGCTACGGCCGGGCGGGTCGACGGCCTGGCAGGACCCAGGGGCGTTCATCGTCGACGACGACACCGGCGCGCGATACGTGTACCTGGACGGGGTGCTGCACCCGGTGCTGAACTACACGTCCGCGCGCCTGCTGCTCGGTGACTCGCTGCACGTGGTGTCGGTGTCCTCGGCCTCCCTGCAGCCCGCCGCCCGTGGGGCGCCGATCGGCATCCCGATGGCCCCGGACTCGCTGCCGCACGCCGACCGGATCGTCGGCCCCGACTGGTCGGTCTGCGCGGTCGGCCGGGCGGTCGACGGCGAACGATTGCGCACCGAGATCCGGCCGGGCGTGGCCGCGGCCGGGACGCCGGTGGACGACTCGTCGGGATACCTCATCCGCACCCCGGCCGGGGACACTCATCTGCTGTGGTCCGGTCACGCGTACGAGATCCCGTCGCAGTGGCTGCGCGCCCTGCGGTACGGGGACTCCGAACCGATCGAGGTGCCGGACTCGTTCGTGTCTGCCCTGCCGGCCGGTCCGCCGCTGATCCCACCGCGCATCGACGGCGTCGGCGAGCCCGGGCCGCAGCTGTCCGGGTCGGCGCAGCCGACGACGGTCGGGCAGGTGATGGCCGACCGCACCAACGCCCATTACGTGATCACCCGGGACGGGCTGGCCAGCCTGACCCCGTTGCAGGCGCAGCTGCTGATCGCCGATCCCGACCTGACCGCCGCGTACGGCGGTGCCGACCCGACCCCGCTGAGGGTCAGCCAGGCGCAGGTCACCGAGGCCATGCCGGCGCCGCTGCCCTCGGACTCGCCGGTCGCCACGCCGGCCGTGGCGCCGGACATCGTCGCGGCGGCGCCCGGCGAGCAGCAACTGTGCGCCCGCTACCACGGCGGTGCCGAGCCGGACCTGGTGGTCGGCCCGGCGGAGGCCACGCCAGCCGGCGCGGGTGACGTCCGGCTCGAACCGGGCACCGGGGCGATGATCGCGCCACCGCAGGGCACCGACAGCGCGGGCAGCACGGTCTATCTGGTCACCGATACGGGCATCCGTTTTCCGCTTGCCGACCGCCGGACGAGCGAGGCGCTCGGGCTCGCCGAGGCACCCGTCGCCATGGTGCCGCCGGAACTTCTCACGGCACTGCCGGTCGGCCCGACCCTCGATCCCGCCGTGGCCGCAGCCCCGGCCGAATGAGGCCCAAGCGTTGACGCCGGGCATCGAGTGCACCGCTACCCGGCGGAATCACGCCGAAACCGCTGGTTTTGCCAGGCAACGGTGCAGTCGACGCTGCGGCGGGCGGGTCCACTGCCTCGAGTGCACCGCGACCTTGCGTCTGGTTGGTCCGGCAAGGTGCTGGTGCGGCCAGCCCGACCTTTGGAGCCGCCGAACGGCACCCGAGTCCATGAACAACGCCTGGACGACTGGGCTGGCGGGCGTTTGGGAGCCGATCCGTCGTCCAGTCGCGGACCATGACGGTGACATGACTGCGCTGCCTCCTGATTACGACACCGACCCGGGCCGCTGGGCGAGCCTCGACCGTCGCAGCTACCTGCAGGCCGACGTGCACGAACTCGTGGCCGACCGGCTGGTCCGCGCGGATGCGCATCCCGTGCTCGACGTCGGCTGCGGCGACGGGCAGCTTGCAGCCGTGCTGCCGGAAGGGTGGCCGTGGATCGGGGTCGACTCCTCCCCCGCTCAACTTCGCCGTCTGCCCCGGGGCGGGGTCGCGCTGGCCGACGCGGCTCGGCTGCCGATCGCCGATGGCTCGGTCCCCGCGGTGACCGCGCTCTGGATGCTGTACCACCTCGATCACCCCGAGATCGCCATCGCCGAAGCCCGCCGGGTGCTGCGCGACGGCGGCCTGTTCTTCGCCTGCACCAGTGCCCGCGACAACGACCCGGAACTCACCGACGGCTACCCGGAGACCACCTTCGACGCCGAAGAGGCTGCTGACCAGGTCCGTGCCGTGTTCGGTCCTGCCGTCGAGGTGCTCGTCTGGGACAAGCCGCTGGTCCGGCTCGGGGACCGGCCGGCCGTCGTCCGGTATCTGCGCAGCCATCATCTTCCGCCGAGCCGGGTGGACGAGGTGCGGACGCCGCTGACGCTGACCAAGCGCGGATGCCTGGTGGTGGCGCGGAAGATCCCGTAGCCAGGAGTGAGGAGCCGGTCCGAGTCCACCCCGTCCCCACACACCGAGTGGCGCTCGCCTTTCGCCACCACCGGGCGACCTGCGCCCCGACGACCTGAGCGCCGTCGATGACCGTCCGAGCGCCGCACCCCGGGCACTTGTCCGGAATTGACCTCGGCGGTGAAACCGGCGCGATAGCGTTCCGGGCATGAGTTCTGTGGAGGATGGCGCCGAAGCGGGGACCGCTGCGACGACATCGCCGACGACGGCGGCACCCTCCCAGCCGCCCGAGCCCCGGCCGATCCCGACGTGGCTGCGGCTGATCAAGCGGCTGCCCTTCACCACCGCATACGTCGTCATCACCCTGGTGCTGGCCGTCGCGCTCGGCACTTTGTGGACCGCCATCGAGGACAAATCCTGGTACGACGACGTCGCCTACGGTCTACCGGCCTTCTCCGACGGCCGCTGGCACACCCTGGTCCTGGGCATGTTCTTCGCCCTCGACCCGTTCTTCTACGTCTACGTCGCCGGCGCGTTCGCCTTCATCACCGGGTTCTCCGAATGGCGGCTGGGCACCGCCCGCACCATCGTCATCTGCCTCGCCTACCAGTGGGGTGCGGTGCTGCTGACCGCCCTGTTATTCCTGATCTTCCGGGGCAGCGGCTGGGAATGGGTGCAGGTCCGGGCCACCGAGACCGACGTCGGCTTCTCGGCCGGCATGCTGGCCGTGGCCAGCGTGGCCAGCGCGACCGTCCGACCGCCGTGGCGGCTGCGGATGCGGCTGGCGATCCTGGGGTACGTCATGTTCTCGGTCCTGTTCGTGGGGCAGATGGCCGACGCGGAGCACTTCTTCGCGGTCGTGCTGAGCATGCCGTTCTCCACGCGGCTGGCCGGCCCGAGCGCGTTGCGGGCCAGGGCCCTGCCCACCCGGCACGAACTGCGGCTGCTGGCCGCCATCGGCATCCTGGTCATCGCCACCCTGCAGCTGCTGGCGAACTTCCTGCCGGACCGCCTGACCCCGTTCGGACCGGCCGACGACACCCCGGAATCCTGGTGGTTCCTGATCATCGAGCTGGCCCTGTTCCTGCTGGTGGCGAACGCACTGCGGCGCGGCTACCGGTGGGCCTGGTGGTTCGCCGTCGTCCTGTGCAGCCTTGTCGTGCTGCTTGCCGCCCTGGTCCTCGCGGTGGCCGTCGTCGTGTTGCTGGCCCCGGATCTCGGCGACGTCGACATCGACGGCGGCCTGCCCCTTTTCATCGCCGGGTCGCTGCTGTACCTGGTGTACCTGGTGCTGCTGATCGCCGGTCGCGGCGCGTTCCGGGTGCCGCGGCGCAGCAAACGGCGGCTGGCCTCCGGCACGTCGCACGCGGACACCGCGAAGGAGCTGCTGCGCCGGTGGGGCGGCGACACCATCTCCTGGATGACGACCTGGCCGGAGAACCGGCACATGATCACCGCCGACGGGCAGGGTTACCTGGCCTTCCGCAAGCACGCCGGGGTGGCGGTCGCGCTGGGTGACCCGATCGGGCCCCCGGGGACCATCGCGGCGATCATCGACGACTTCGTCGCCATGTGCGACAAGGCCGCCCTGGTGCCCTACATCTTCAGTTGCGGCCAGGAGACCACAAGGGTCACCGACGCGCTCGGCTGGTCCAGCGCCCAGGTGGCCGAGGACAACCTGATCGACCTGCCCACCCTGGAGTTCAAGGGCAAGAGATGGCAGGACGTGCGGACCGCCCTGAACAAGGCGCCCAAGGAGGGCGTGACGTTTCGGATGGTCACCCTGGCCGACGAGCCGTGGTCGATGGTGCGGCAGGTCGAGGAGCTGTCCCAGCAGTGGCTCGGGGACAAGGAACTACCCGAGATGGGCTTCACTCTCGGCGGTGTCACCGAGGCGCTGGACCGGGAGGTCAAGGTCGGCCTGGCCGTCGGCGCCGACAACAGGCTGCACGGGGTGACCTCGTGGATGCCGGTGTACGGCCCGGAGGGACACGTCCGCGGCTGGACCCTGGACCTGATGCGACGGGCCGACGGCTCGTTCCGCGCCACCATGGAGTTCCTGATCGCCTCCTCGTGCCAGTGGTTCCAGAAGGACGGCGCCGAGTTCGTGTCCCTGTCCGGCGCCCCGCTGGCACGCTCGGCTGCGGACACCGGCGACGAGTCGCCGGTGGAGCGATTCCTGGACACGCTGGGTGAGCAACTGGAGCCGGTGTACGGGTTTCGGTCGCTGCACGCCTTCAAGGGCAAGTTCCAGCCGAGGTTCTCGCCCATGTACATGGCGTTCCGGGACGAGGCCGACCTGCCGCGGATCGGCATCGCCATCACCCGTGCCTATCTGCCGACCGCCGGTCTGCGGGACATGATCTCGGTGGTCAAGCACTGAATGCGCGCCGCGCCGGGTGCGTCACCTCCGACTCCTGGTGCGTCGGTCGCGGCGGCCGATGCGGGGCGGCAGTCCCCGGCGGTAGGCGTCAACTCGGCACCGCAACGGACAAAACGGACCCGAATTCGCCGAGTTGATCAGCGGACCCTGCGGGCCGGCCAACAGCGACCAGCCGGCACCGGGTGAGCGCCGGGCGGCCCCGCCTGGCTGGCCTGCCGCATCCGTCCCGTCAACCCGAACCATCCCGGTGGAGCAGTGATGCCAGGGACAATCTGGCCCGCCACCGATGCCAGAACCCGAGCCCGCCCAGCAGCTCCGCGCTGCGGTCGTCCACCTCCCGCCAGTACCGACGGGCGCGCTCGTCGTCGACCGGGGTGGGCGAGAATTGCGCGGCATCCGCGGCCGGGGCCAACCAGTCGACCGTCAGGACCCCCCGGCCGGCAAGGTCCTCGGCCGTTTCGGCGCGGGTGTGCCAGCCCGACGGCCGATAGCCGGCATCCACGGCCGTGTCCACCAACTGCTGCCACCCGCCGGTGATCCGATCGGCCGCCCTGGCCGCAGCCAGCCGACGCCGGCGTCGGTGTGCCTTGATCGCCAGGATCACCACGATCGGCGTCGCGAACACCGCCAGCACCAGCAGCGTCCAGCCGAGCATCGCCACCAGCAGGGCCGGCATGAATGTGTCGACGTCCGCCGGAGCCGGAGGAACCGACTCCTGCGGCTTCTGCTCGGCCGACTCGGTGTCCACCGCGTCCGGCTGGACCTGGGGCAGCGCCGGCGGAACCTCGACCGCCACCTCGCGGCGTTCGGTCTGCGCCTGCTCCTGCGCATCGGTCAGCGGCTTGTCCGGCGACGGCGTGGGGTCGAACGCCACCCACCCGATGCCGTCGAACGGCACCTCCACCCAGGCGGTGATGTCCCGTCCCCGCAACTCCACATCACCCTGGGTGGACCCGGTCGGCGCCAACCCGACGACCACCCTCGCCGGAATGCCGATCGACCGAACCATCAGGGCCATCAGCGCGGCGTACTGCTCCTGGTCGCCGACCATCGACCCGCTGCCGACCATCCCGACCAGCCGGTCCAGACCGTGGCCGGCCGGCGAAATCGGTTCCCCGGCGATGCCGTGGCTGAAGAAGCCGTCCCTGGCCAGGCCGGCCCGGATCGCCTCCACCTGCGCCGCCGGAGTGATCGCTCCGGCGATGTACCCATCGGTCTTCGACCGCACCACGTCGGGCGCGCTCACCCCGGCAGGCATCGTCACCGCCATCGGCCGGGCCGCGGCCAGCTGATCCGCCGACGGCGGCGCCGGCACGCCGGCGACCACCCGGTAA
>JBIOVW010000274.1:0-2990 GCA_044867945.1 Nakamurella sp.
CGGCGCCCGGCCGGCAGGCGATGGTCGGTTACACCTACCGGCGCACACCGGCCGTCGCGTTGGCCCGAAGCCTGGTGGCGGACGGCGCGGTGGGCGCCGTCCGCCAGGTGCGGGCGCAATACCTGCAGGACTGGCTGGCGGACGAGACGGCACCGCTGACCTGGCGGCTGGACCAGGACAAGGCCGGATCCGGTGCGCTGGGTGACATCGGCGCCCACATCGTCGATGCCGTCGAATTCGTCACCGACCAGCGGTTGACCGGGGTGTCCGGCCTGCTCGAGACGTTCGTGAAGGAACGCCCGCTGGCCGCCACCCGCATCGCCGGGGCGGCCGCGATCGGCGGCACCAGGGGCGAGGGATTCGGCCCGGTGACCGTGGACGACACCGCCTTGTTCTTCGGTCGCCTCGAGGGCGGGGCGACCGCATCGTTCGAGGCCAGCCGCTTCGCGCTCGGCCGAAAGAATGCGATGCGGTTCGAGATCAATGGCAGCGCGGGCAGTCTCGCGTTCGACTTCGAGGACATGAACGTGTTGCACTACTTCGACGGGAGCCGCCCGTCGACGTCGGCCGGGTTCACCCGAATCCTGGCGACCGAACCCGACCACCCCTACCTGTCGTCCTGGTGGCCGCCCGGCCACGGCCTGGGCTATGAGCACGGGTTCACCCATCAGGTGATCGACCTGGTCCGGGCGATCGATTCCGGCAGCCCGGCCCGGCCGTCGTTCTCCGATGGCCTGCACGTGCAACGCGTGTTGGCCGCGGTCCAGGACAGTTCGGCGCACGACAGCCGGTGGCAGTCGATCCCGACGGACAACTGAGTTCCCGGCGAAGGAGAGCGAGGCACGATGGGACGACCGATCACCCTGTTCACCGGGCAGTGGGCCGACCTGCCGTTCGAGGAGGTTGCCCGCCTGGCCGCCGGCTGGGGCTATCAGGGGCTGGAGATCGCCTGTTGGGGCGATCATCTCGATGTCGAGCGGGGCGCTGAGGACGACGATTATCTGGCCGGCCGACGGGAGATCCTGGATCGGTACGGACTGGCGGTGTACGCGATCTCCAATCACCTCACTGGGCAAGCCGTTTGCGACGACCCGATCGACACCCGGCACCGGGACATCCTGCCCAGCCGGGTGTGGGGAGACGGTGACCCCGAGGGCGTCCGTCAGCGGGCCGCGCACGAGATGACGCTGACCGCTCGCACCGCAGCCCGGCTCGGAGTCGACACCGTCGTCGGATTCACCGGCTCGGCGGTCTGGAAGTACGTCGCCATGTTCCCGCCGGCGACCCAGAACCTCATCGACGCCGGCTACCGCGACTTCGCTGACCGCTGGAACCCCATCCTCGACGTGTTCGACGAGGTCGGCGTGCGGTTCGCACACGAGGTGCATCCCAGCGAGATCGCCTACGACTACTACACGACGGAGCGCACCCTGGAGGCCGTCGGGCGGCGGCCGGCGTTCGGGCTCAACTGGGATCCCAGCCACTTCATCTGGCAGGGTCTGGATCCGGTGATGTTTCTGTGGGACTTCAAGGACCGCATCTTCCACGTCGACTGCAAGGACGCGAAGCTGCGCACCGGTAACGGGCGCCGGGGCGTGCTCGGTTCCCACCTGGCCTGGGCCGACCCGCGCCGCGGATGGGACTTCGTCAGCACCGGGCACGGCGACGTACCGTGGGAAGACTGTTTCCGGATGCTGAACACCATCGGATACCACGGGCCGATCTCGGTGGAATGGGAGGACGCAGGGATGGACCGGCTGGTCGGCGCTCCCGAGGCGCTGGCCTTCGTCCGGTCGCTCGCGTTCGATCCGCCCTCCGCCGCCTTCGACGCGGCGTTCTCCAGTTCGGCCTGACACCGACGCAGGGGCGACATGGACCCCCTGCCGGCTCAGCGCGGACGGACCACCATCGCGGAGCCGCCACCCCGGCGAGTGGTCTCGGCCGCGGCCTCGAACCGACCGTCGGGTAGCAGCCGGATGGCCGTCGCGGCGCCGATCTCAGGAGTGCTGGCCAACTCGTGTCCCAAGGCTTTCAGCCCCTCGCCCAGCGGCCCGTCGAGGATCGCCGGCTCCGCCTGACTCACGCTGTTGCGGGACGAGAGCCGCGGTGCGGCGATCGCGTCCACCAGCGCCAGGTCCCGGTCGAGGTGACCGAGCAGCACATGGGTGACCGTGGTGATGATCGTCGCGCCGCCGGGCGAACCCAGGGCAAGCACCGGACGGCCGTCGTCCAGCACGATGGTCGGGCTCATGGACGACCGTGGTCGTTTGCCCGGCCCGGGCAGGTTCGGGTCCGGGACTTTCGGGTTGGCCTGCTTGAAGGTGAAGTCCGTCAGCTCGTTGTTGAGCAGGAAGCCGTAGCCCGGCACGGTGATGCCGGAGCCCCCGGTCTGCTCGATGGTCAGCGTGTATTCGGCGACGTTGCCCCACCGGTCGGTCACCGTAAGATTCGTCGTGCCGTGCTCCTCGGAGACCGCTTCCGCGGCGACCGACGGCTTCGGACAGGGTCTCGTCGAGTACCGACCGTCCGGGTCGCCGAACGGAATGGGTCGTTTGGCGGCGCGGGCCGGGTCGAACAGCTGGCAGGCTCGCTCGTCGGCGAAGCGTTGGGACAGCAGCTCACGGCTCGGCACCCGACGCACGTCGCCGACCCAGCGGTTGCGGTCGGCGAACGCGGTGGCGTTGGCCTCGGCCAGCCGGTGCAGGTACTGGACGTCGTCGACCTTCGACAACGATTCCCCGGTCAGGTCCTCCTCGTAGGCCTCGATGAGGTTGAGCGATTCGCCGACCGCGATCCCGCCGGAGGACGGAACCGGCATTCCGTAGATGTCGAGTCCGCGGTACTCCGTGCGGGTCGGCTCGGGCGTCAACACGCGGTACCGGCGCAGGTCACGGCTGGTGATCTGGCCGGGATAGACACTCACGCCGGAGGCTGTGACCGGCTCCCTGGCCGCCTGGACGAGCGCGTCGCCCATGTCGCCCCGGTACAGC
>JBIOVW010000275.1:0-2540 GCA_044867945.1 Nakamurella sp.
TGCTGGGCTCCAACGACTACTACGCACCCATCCTGCGCAACCCCTTCTGGTACCTGTTCCCCGACGACGGCTCCCGCATCGTGCACACCACGAAGCTGCCCTGGCGGGACATGGTCGACGCCTACTCGGAGGCGGGATGGACCGACCTCACCAACCGCCGTGTCGCGACCAAGGTCCGCGATCTGACCGTGGCCTGGGCGGGGGTCGACGACCCGCACCTGAGGTACGACGACCTGGCTGCGGTCGCGGGACCGGCTGAGCAGGATGTCGACCTACGGCTCGCGGTGGCGCACGCGCCGTACCTGAGGGTGCTCGACCAGTTCTCCGGCGACGGGTACGACGCGATCTTCGCGGGCCACACCCACGGCGGCCAGATCGCTCTCCCGCTGTGGGGCGCCCTGGTCACCAACTGCGACCTGGAGCCGACCCGTGCCAAAGGCCTGCACCGCCACCCGGTCGACTCGGCACCGGGCGACCCCGGGTCAGCCTGGCTGCACGTCTCGGCCGGACTCGGCACCTCGCCGTACTTCCCGATCCGGACGGCGTGCCGGCCCGAGGCGACCCTCCTCACGCTGCTGCCGAACTCCTGATCCCTGTCACCGCCCCAGGCACGGCACCAGTCTCGTCGCGCTCGTGCGACCTGGCTGTCTGCTCGGATTCGTGGGGGCCGAACCGCTCGGGTATGCTCGCCGGTGCTTGTCGCCCCCCGGGCGCCCGAAGTCCACGGCTGGATCGGGGCCGGCGCGGCAATCGGGCTGTGGCGCAGTTTGGTAGCGCGCCTCGTTCGGGACGAGGAGGCCGCAGGTTCAAATCCTGTCAGCCCGACCATTGCGATGTCCCGAGACACCGTTGACAGGTGTGTCGGGACATCGTTGCATTTCAGGTCGTTTTGGGTGGGCCTGGTGACCGGCCCAGGGGCTGGTAGTCCTTGCTGGGGTCGAGGACGAGTTCTCTCAGGATTTGGCCGGTTTCGGCGTCGATGACGCGGACGTCGAGGTCGGCGATGAGCAGGAAGACGCGTCGGCGGGCGTGCTCGCGGCCCAGGCCGATGTGCCGTAGCCGGGAGTCGTAGCGCAAGGTGACCACGCCGATGGCGTCGGTGCGGTCGCGGCGGACCCGGTAGTGCGGGCTCAGCCGGACGCCGGCGGGTCGGGCCTTGGGGCGGGCGAGGTAGGCCTGGGTCGGGGTGCGGCGGCCGATGGCCCGGAGCGGGCGGACGGTGATGTAGTAGCGGCGGAACCGGTCCAGCTGCTGTTGCAGGTCCGTCAGGGTGGCTGCGGGTGGTTGGGCGGCCAGCCACTTCTTCTGGGTCTGGTGGAATCTCTCTACCTTGCCGCAGGTCTGCGGATGCCGTGGCCGGGAGTGGTCGAATCGGACCCCGAGGGCGTCGAGCTCGAGTTCCAGGGCGACACGTCCTCCTCGGCGGGGTTTGCCGGTGAAGATCGCGGCGTTGTCGGTCAGCACCCGGGCCGGGATGCCGTAACGGCGGAAAGCCCGGCGGAAGCTGACCACCACGTCGTCTCCGCCGGTGGTGCGTCGGGCTTCCGAGCACAGGTCGAGCCGGGAGTGGTCGTCGATGATGTTGATGATCTCCACGCCGGTGCCGTCGGCCAGTTGCCAGTGGGTGGTGTCGGACTGCCAGCGTTCGTTGGGCATGGCAGCCTCGAACCGGTGGCCGGCAGATTTGGGTCGCTTGTGCGGTTGGGGGACCACGAAGCCGCGGCGGACCAGGATCCGCCAGATCGTCGACACCGACGGAATCCGGCTGGTGTCAGGGTCGCGCCGCAGGTGGCTGCGGATGGTGTCGGCGCCGGCGTCCCAGCCCTTCCTCGACAGGTCCTTGCGGAGCCGGACGATCCGTTCCTCCAGGTGAGGGTCGACCGCTCGCGGGTTCGACCGCGGTCGCCGCGACCGGGGCGCGTACGCGGCCTCGCCTTCGGCCTCGTAGCGGCGGATGAGTTGATGGACCCAGTACCGGGAGACCCGGTAGTCGCGGGCCACCTCGCTCTTGGAACGTCCCTCGACCTTCACCGACAAAACCACCAGCTCGGCCAGCGACATGGTCCACCTCCGCGTGAGGTGTCAACGATGTCGCGGGACAGGCGTCAACCATGTCGTGAACTCGGACACGGTCGGGGGTACCAGTCATGAACGCGGGCCCAACGGCTTGTCCCAACGGCTGGCCCGAGCGGCCGGCCGGTCCTCCACTGATCGACGAAGCATCGCGCCGGCCGTCTCACCGAGGCGACAGCCGGAAGACCGGGTACCGGTCCGCGACTGCGGCGATCTCGGCCTCCGAGGCCCGCGGCCCGAACGCGAGACGGGAGCGGACGATCCAGCCGGCCGGCTTCATCGAGCGATAAGCCCGCAGGACGGGCACGGCGTCGGCCGGGTCGAGCTCGGTGGCCCTCAGGACCTCCCTGGCGGCTCCGCGGCTGAGCGTCACCTCGCCCGCGGCGCGCACGTTCCGGACCCAGCCGACCTCGCCGTACGGCGAGACGAGCCAGCGGCCCTGGTCGGTCACGAGCGGCACGACCGGT
>JBIOVW010000276.1:0-2418 GCA_044867945.1 Nakamurella sp.
AGTCCTTGTCACCGGCCGTCAACGATCCGTACACAGCGGTGCAGGCCGTCGATCACCTGTCGGTGATCTTCTGCGCGTTGGCGGCGCGACCGTTGGGCGATTGGGTCACCGCCGATCCTGGCGGCGCCGCGGTGATCGTGCCGGGGCGCCGATTCGGCGACTACCTGGCCACCATGTGCGGGCTGATCCGCCGGTACGGGTCCGCTGAACCCACGCTGTCGATCGCGCTGCTGCGGTTGCTGGAGAACTGCGCGGCCGTGCTGCCCGCGGATCCGGCTCGATGGTCGGCCCTGGGCGAGCAGGCGGACCTCATCGTGGCGGACGCCACGCGGACAATCGCGCAGCCCGCGGATCTCACCGCCGTGACCGCCGCCGGGACCGCCTTCCGGGACAGCGTGCGCCGGCACCGTGACCGGTAGCCCGATCCCATGTCGGCCGGGGAAGGCGCCGCGACGAGATCCTGGACCCGCCGTCGACGATGCTGGGAGGGTTGACCGGTGAGCGAGAATTCGCTGTGGTCACTGCTGCTGGTGATGACGATCGCGGCGCTGGCCCCGATCATCTCCCGGCTGGTTCCGGGCCGCCCGCCGCAAGTCCTGTTCCTGATCATCGGTGGGGTGATCATTGGGCCTCACGTGCTGGGCTTCGCCGATTCCGGTGACATCGATCTGGTCGCAGGCCTGGGTTTGGGTTTCCTGTTCCTGCTCGCCGGATACGAGTTGGAGCCTGGATTACGAAAGGAGAAGGCCGGCCGGCAAGCCCTGATCGCCTGGACGATCAGCGCCGTCGCGGCGATCCTGATCGTCGGTGGGCTGGAATACCTCGGCTTTGTCCGGGCCTTCGTGCCGGTGTCGATCGCGTTGACGACCACGGCCCTGGGGACGCTGCTGCCGATCCTGCGGGAACAGCAGATGCTGGTGGGAACGTTCGGTCGCTTCGTCTTCGCCGCCGGCGCGGTGGGCGAACTGTTTCCGATCCTCGCGACCTCGCTGTTCCTCGGCGCATACCGAACGTGGTGGGAGGCGCTCATCATCGCCTCGATCGGTGGTCTGGCCTTCGTGCTGGTCTGGCTGACCCGGCTGATCTCCGGGACCCGGGTGGCCGCCATTGTCGCCGAACACCGTCACGCCACCTCGCAGTCGACACTGCGCATCACCGTCGTGTTGCTCGTCGGGCTGCTGCTCATCACGGAGCGTTTCGGAGTCGAGGCCGCGCTCGGGGCGTTCTTCGCCGGCATGGTGCTGCGCAGCACCGGCACCGGCGACGGCGGCGAGCTCGACGAGAAACTCGACGCCGTCGGATACGGCTTCTTCATCCCCGTGTTCTTCGTGAGTTCCGGCATGGCCCTGGACGTGCTGTCCATCGTGGAGAAACCGGCACGACTGCTTGTCTTTTTCCTGTTGCTGCTCGGGGTGCGGGGTCTGCCCGCGCTGCTGGTCTACCGGAAATCCCTGCCGGCCCGGGAGCGGGTGCAGATGGTGTTTCTGACCGCAACATCGCTGCCGTTGCTGGTTGCGCTGTCCGTGATCGGGATGCAATCCGGCGTGATGCTGCCGGAGAACGGGGCCGCACTTGTCGGGGCGGGCGTTCTGTCCGTCGCCGTCTTCCCGTTGATCGCGACCCGCCTGCATCGCCCCGCACCCACGGCGACGGAACCAAGGATTCCCGAATAGTGACCGTCGCGGGATCACGGTGCGGACCGCTCACTGCGTCTGCCGGACCGTCACCGAGGTGCCCACCGAACTGTTCACCACCACGGTGAAGCCACCGGGCAACTGCTCGTCCAGCGCGGCCATCAGGTCGTCCGTGTTCGGAAGGTCGCCGGGAACCTCCACGTTGATGTGCAGTTCGTCGGCGACCAGGTCCACGGAGTCGACCCGGGCGCCCGGCGTCGCGCTGATCCACTGCTCCGCCGCGGTCTGGGCGCGGGCAGTCATCAACGTCACGATGTAGGCCCCGACCGTGTTCGCGACGAGGGGGATGCCGACCACGATGAGCAGGATGGCAATCGTCAGGTAGGCCCGCCGTCGGCCGCCGGCCGGCCGCTCCTGGGGACCGGATTCCAGGGCGGTGAAGACCAGGGTGCCCGCCAGGACCAGCGCGATCAGGTTGGACAGGAACAGCACGAGCGCGCCGGCCCCCAGCCCGACCGCGCCCTGGCCCAGGCACACCCCAACCACGGCCAGCGGCGGCACCAGGGAGATCGCGATCGCCACGCCGGGGAGCACCGCCGCCACATCGCGGCGGGCCAGCGCGACCGCGCCGGCGAATCCGGTGGCGACGGCCGCGACCAGGTCGCCCAAGCCCGGCGACGTGCGCCCGGTGATCTGGCTGTTGGCGAGCAGGTCGAACGTGCTGGGGATGACCAGGGCGAAGAACACCCCGATGAGGACGACGAGGCAGGCGCCGCCGAGCACG
>JBIOVW010000277.1:0-16881 GCA_044867945.1 Nakamurella sp.
CGGACGACGAGACGTACTTCACCAATCCGATGCAGTTCCTGCCCAATGCGCACGGCGGGCACCTGGATTATCTGCGGTCCAGGCTGGCGCTGACCCTGGTGGTGGGCAGCGGGATGTGGGAGGACACCACCGGCGCGAACGCCTCGACCCGGGCGCTCGCCGGCGTGCTGGCGGACAAGCAGATCCCGCACGAGCTGTTCGTGTGGGGTCCCGAGTGGCCGCACGACTGGCCGAGCTGGCGGGCCCAGTCCGCGATCTACCTGCCGGCGCTGGGCTGAGAGCTAGGTCGGCGCGGGGCCCTGCCGTTGCCGACCTCGCCGGGGCCGACAAGGATCGCGGCATGACCGCGCCACGACGTGATTCGACGACGCATCTGATCGGCCTGCTGCTGGGCACCGAGAACGACTGGCCGGCGGCGTTCCAGACGCTGACCAAGCGGCTCGACCCGGTGACCTACCAGGGCGTGGCGCACCACGTGGACACCGAGCGGATCACCATCGAGCCGTTCGATCTGCGCGCCCCGGTCCGCCACGACGTCGTCATCGACCGGTTGGCCTGGTGGTACTACCACCCGCGGGAGTGGTTGAAGAAGGCGGCGTTGGTCAACGACACCTACGTGCTGAACAACCCGTTCACGTTCCAGGCGATGGAGAAGCACTCCGCGTACTGCGCGATGATCCGGCTCGGCTTCGACATTCCGGCCACCGTGCTGGTCCCGTACAAGAACCCGGTCGACCACGAGAAGTGGGCCTATACCGCCGAGCGGTACAACTTGCCGTTCGACCTGGACGAGGTGGCGTCCCGGGTGGGCTACCCGATGTTCATGAAGCCGTTCGACGGCGGCGCCTGGCGCGGGGTCTCCCGGATCGCCGACCAGGATGCACTGCATCGCGCCTACGACGAGTCCGGACAGATGCTGATGCACCTTCAGGCGGCCGCCGAGTACGACTCGTTCGCCCGGTCGCTGACCATCGGCCCGGAGACCAAGATCATGCGGTTCCGCCCGGAACTGCCCATGCACGACCGGTACGAGGTATCGCACAACTTCCTGCAGCCCGAGGCCGGAATGGAGATCCTCACCCTCTCGCGGACCATCAACGCGTTCTTCCGGTGGGAGTTCAACTCGTGCGAGTCGCTGGTCACCGGCACGTCGGTGAAGCCGATCGACTACGCGAACGCCTGCCCGGACATCGCCATCACCTCGCTGCATTACTACTTTCCGTGGGCGATCACCCAACTCGTCTCCTGGTCGGTGTTCTGCGCGGTGACCGGCCGAAAACCACAGGTGGACACCAATTCCCGGGCCTGGTATGACGTCGCCGACGACCCGGAACTGAGCTGGGCGGACAAGCTGGGTCGGTACGCGCTGATGGCCGACCAGTATTTCGAGGCGGACCGGTACCGGGAGTTCTGCTCGACCGCGCTGGCCTCGCTGCCGGAGATCGTCCGCGACTGGATCACCTCGGCCGAGTTCGACGCCCTGCTGCTGGAGACCATCCGGAACACCTATCCCCCGCACGAGCAGGAGCGGTTCCTCGCGCACTTCCGGGGGCTGCTGGGGCTGTGGGTGGCGGACCAGCAATAGACGCGGACCAGCGTAGGCCTCAGCAGGTGGTGCCCTCGGCGGGCAGCGTCAGGTTGATCAGGTAGTCGTTGCCGAGCCGATCGACGCACTCGTTGCCGGCGGTCAGGTAGGCCGTGTGACTGGAACCGTCGACGGACAGCAGCCGGGCGTCCAACGCTCTGGCCAGGTTGACCCCGGCCTCGTACGGTGTGGCCGGGTCGTGGGTCGTCGAAACGACGAGCACCTGGGGTAGTCCCGGCACCGCGTCCACCGGCTGCAATGCAGCGGGCCGGACGGGCCAGTAGTCGCACGGATCGTTGGTGGCCGTGGGCGGGTCGCCGGTGGTCTGGAAGGGCGCGGCGGCGGCGAGCTTCTCCGCGATCTGCTGGGCGGTGGCCGGATCCATCGACCTGGATCCGTCGATGCAGCCGATGGCCACGAACGCATCCTGCAGGTTCGAGTACCCGCCGTCGGCGTCCCGCTGCTCGTAGGCGTCGGCCAGCTCCATCAGCCGGGAGCCGTCCGCGCCGGCCAGCCCGGTCAACGCCTCCGACAGGCTTTGCCAGTAGGACTCGGAGTACAGCGCCTGACCGGTGCCGGTGTTGGCGTCGCGGAAGCTGAGCACCCGCCCGTCGGCCAGCGGCAGCGGCTCGTCCAGCAGCGGCCGCACCAGCCCCTGGTAGGCGGCGGTGGCCCTGTTCGCGTCCTGACCGAGCGGGCACTGCTCCTGCTCGGCGCACCAGGCGGCAAAGTCGTCGAAGGCCTGCTGGAAGCCCTCGGCCTGATTGACCCTCGCCGCGGCGGTGTCCTCGTTCGGGTCGACCGCCCCGTCGAGGATCATCGCCCGAACGTTCTCGGGAAACAGCCGCGCGTACTCGGTGCCGATGGACGTCCCGTACGACCATCCGATGTACGTCAGCCCGCGATCACCCAGCGCCGCCCGCAGCACGTCCATGTCCCTGGCGACATTCGTGGTGCCGACATTGGCCAGGAACGTGGCGCCGTCGATGCCCCCCTGGGCGCCGGACATCGCCGCGCAGCCCTCGGCGAACTGCTGGGCCCGGGCGTTCGCCTCGTCGACGTCGGCCTGATCGCGGGTCCGGTCCGAGATCGCGCGGCTCGCGTCACGCTCGGCGGCGGTCTGGCAGCGGATCGCCGGCGTCGACGCGTTGACCCCGCGCGGATCGAACCCGACGAAGTCGAACCGGCCGTTGATGTCCTTGGCCAGCCCGTACCCGCCGATGACGCCGGCGTTCTCCACCCCCGACGCGCCCGGACCCCCCGGATTCGTGATCACCGAGCCGATCCGGTTCGCCGGATCGGTTGCCGGCCTGCGGAGCACCTTCAGCGTGATCGTCGGCCCGGCCGGGTCGTCATAGGACAGCGGCACGGTCAGGTCGGCGCACTGGAACGAGGCCGCACGGTAGAACTGGGTGTCCTCGGCGGTGGCCAGGTCGGCGCAGGAACCCCAGTCGAGCTGCTGCTGGTAGAACGGCTCCAGGACGGCCGGCACCGGCCCGATGTCGGTCGCCGAGGGCGGCGCCGCGGTGGCCGGCGTCGTACCGGCGTCGGCCGAAACGATCGAGGCGCTGCCGGCGACGGAACTGGAGCATGCGGTCAGCGTCAGGCCCGCGAGGAGGATCGCGGGAACGAGGCGCCGCGCACTGAGGGTCACCGAACGATGATGCCACCGGCGGTGTGGCGGTCCGGTTCGCTCGGGGTCACGCTCCGCGGTTGCGCCACTCCTGGTCCTCGGCCTGCTTTCGCTGCTCCCGCTCCCGGATGATCTCCAGCGCGTTCGCCGCCTCCTCGGCCGTGTCGAACGGCCCGAGCAGCTCCTTGGCCTTGCTCTTGCCCCAGCGTTCAACCTGGCGGGTCTTGATGTTGTAGTAGAAGCCCTCGCTCTGGCCGGTCTCGTCACCCATGGCCAGCAGCCTGCCACGCCGGTCGAACTCAGGCCGGCTCGACCATGAATCGGTGTGTCGTCGGGTCCGCCGACATCAATCGCACCGTGAGCACCGACCCTTCGACAAGTCCGTCCGGCGGGCAGTGCGCCCGCACCGGCGGCTCGTGCAGGAGCATGATCGCCCGGTTCTTCTGCGGTTCGAGCTGCACCACCGTCGCCCGGAACGTCTGGCCCTCCCGACCGTGCAGGACGAACACCGAGACCGCGCCCGCGCACGCCTTCGCCAGCTCCGACGCCTTCCGGTCCGCCGCCGTCATCGTCGACGGAAGTTCGGGCAGCGCCGATCGGACCCACGCCGGCACCGGGCGGCCGGCGTGCAACGCCAGGCACACCTCGGTCGCGTACCGGTCGGCCAACCGCCGCAACGGCGCGGTCACGTGCGCGTAGGGCCCGCCGACCCCGCCGTGCTCGCGTTGCTCGGGCAGCTCACCGTCGAACGCGGTGTATCCCGCTCCGCGGAGCAACCGGACAGCATCCTCCAGGAACGCCGCGTCTCGTGGCCGGTCCGCATCCAACCCCGCGATGACCTCGGACACCGGCATCGATGCGGGCCACGGGATGCCCAGCACTGCGGTGACCCGACGCAGCACCGTGACCTGATCGGACGGCGGCGGCGGCAGCGTGCGGAGCAGACCGATCCCACCGTCCAGCATCATCCGCGCCGCGCACATCCCGGTCAGCAGGCTGACCTCGGCGTTGAGCCGCTCGATCTCCAGCACGGCCCGGCGCACCAACGTCCAGTGGCCGTCCGGGCCGCGGACCACCTCGGTGTCCGGCAGGTCCAGGCTGATCGCCCCTCGACGCCGGGCCAGTTCGCGCCGTAGCCGACCTATCTCCGGCAGCAGCGCGACGGACGGGTGCAGCCGCCCGGCGGCCAGGTCGATCTGCGCGGAGGGGTAGTCCAGTTGAGCCACCGATGCGATCGTCGACCGTCGCACGTCGACATCGACCGGCTCACCCGCCGCGTCCAGGGTGATCGTCCACACGACCGCCGGTCGACGGACCCCGGGTAGCAGGCTCGCCGCCCCCTCGGAAAGCTCGAGCGGATGCAACGGGGTCGACCGGTCCGGGCTGTACAACGTTGCGCCCCGCCGCCAGGTCTCCCGCGCCAACGGCCCGGCCGGTTCGACGAACCCGGCCACGTCGGCGATCGCGTACCGGACCAGATACCCGTCACCGCGCCGGGACAGGTGAACCGCCTGGTCCAGGTCCCGGGAACCCGGCGGGTCCAGGGTGACGAACGGGATGTCCATGGCCTCGTCCGGGAACCGGGAGGTGCGTGCCGACTCCCTGGCCTGCGCCACGGCGTCGGCCGGGTAGGCGTCCGGGATGGCGAGTTCGGCGCGGATCGCGTCGAAGTCGATCGCCTCCGGCGGTGCGACGATCGTCCGGGCCGCCATGGAGCCACCGTATGCGGTGGATGAGCCCGCCTGTAAGCCGGGTTCTGTTCCCGGGCGCCTTGCGGCGATCCCGTTCGGCGGCCATCCATCTCGACGTGCCGTCACCGACACGCTCCAGCGGTCCACCCGCAGGCTCGGGCGGGCCGCCCTCGAACACCTGCGCGCCGCGTCCGATCGGGACGACGGCTTTTCGACCTTGCTCCGGGTGGGGTTTACCGAGCCGCCCCGGTCACCCGGGGCGCTGGTGGTCTCTTACACCACCGTTTCACCCTCACCGGCCACCCGAGGGGCGCCCGGCGGTCTGTTCTCTGTGGCACTGTCCCGCGGCTCACGCCGGGTTGCCGTTAGCAACCACCCTGCCCTGTGGAGCCCGGACTTTCCTCGACCGGCTACCCGGCACTGACCCGGGTTCGCTCGGCCGCGGTCGCCCGGCGGACTCATCCGCCACGATCGTACGCGAGTGCGGCCAGCACCTCGGCGTCCGTCGTCTGCCGGAAGTCGTCATAGCCCTGGTGAACCGCCCGGAACGGATCCGGCAGCAGCGCGCAGACCACCTCGTCGACCTCGGCACGCAGCCGCGCGCAGGTGTCCGCCGCACCCACCGGCACCGCGACGATGACGGCGGCCGGATCCCGGCGGCGCACAGCGGAGGCAGCGGCCCGCATGGTGGATCCCGTGGCAAGACCGTCATCCACCACGACCACGGTGCGACCGGCGATGGCCGGCGGCGGCCGGTCGCCCCGGTAGGCCGTGGTCCGCCGGCGCAGCTCCACCAGCTCCTGGTCCAGGACCGCCCGGAACACGTGGTCGGGGATGCGCAGGCCACCGACCACGACGTCATTGGTGACGACCTCGACGGCGTCACCGACCGCGGCCACCGCGCCCATCGCCAGCTCCGGCTGGCCCGGCACCCCGATCTTGCGGACCAGCAGCACGTCCAGTTCCGCATTCAGGGCGCGGGCCACCTCGGCGGCCACCGGCACTCCGCCGCGGGGCAGGCCGAGCACCAGCACCGGTCCGGCGTCCGCCAGCCGTTCGGCGACCAGGCGGCCAAGAGCCCGCCCGGCTTCGGTTCGGTCGGCGAACCGCTCGGTGCGGCGGTGCAGGTGCATGCGGCCAGTCAATCCCTCCCCCCGGGGGCGGGCAACCCGCGGTTCGCGCACGATTGGGCCATGGGTTTCTACCGGGAGCGGATCCTGCCCAGGATCCACAACAGGGCATTGGACAACGACGAGATCCGCGCGATTCGCAGCCGGGTGTGCGCACCGCTGCGCGGGGAAGTCGTCGAGATCGGGTTCGGCTCGGGGCTCAACGTCGCGCACTATCCGGGCGCCGTGGCGCGGGTCCATGCCATCGAACCGTCCGCGCTGGCCCGGCAGTTGGCTGCGGCCCGGGTTGCGGGGAGCCCTGTTCCGATCACCTTCGACGGCCTCGACGGGCAGTGCCTGCCGCTCGACGACGAGTCCGTCGACACGGCGGTGGTCACGTTCTCCCTCTGCTCGGTGCCCGACCAGGACCTGGCCGCCAGGGAGCTGCACCGGGTGCTGCGACCCGGGGGCTTGGTGTCGTACGTCGAGCACGGCGCGAGCCCCGACCCCGCCGTGCTGACGTGGCAGCGTCGCCTCAATCCGATCAATCGGCACATGTCCGGCTGCCGGTTGGACACGGCCACGCCGCTGGTCTTCCGCCATGCCGGCTTCGAACTCGCCGGCGACGAACGGCCGTACTACGTCAAGGGCGCGCCGCGCTGGGCCGCGTGCCTGCACGAGGGCATCGCCCACAAGCCGGCGTGATCAGCCCAGGTGCCCGGTCTCGTTCACCGACCGGACGACGATGCCGCCGTCCTCTCCGACGTTGAACGCGGACACCGAACCGTTGTCCACCCGCAGCCGGTAGGCGACGCTCGGGTCCACCTGCAGCGCCGTCGTCAGGATCATCTTCGCCACCGCCGCGTGGGTCACCAGCACCACGGTGTGCCCGCGGTGGGTCTGCAGCGCCTCGGTCATCAGCGGTTTCACCCGGTCCCGGACCTGGATGAACGACTCCCCGCCGGGCGGCGCGCCGGCCGGGTCCCGCCGCCATGCGGCGAACTCGGCCGGCCAGCTCTGCTCTATCTCGTGCACCCGTAGCCCGGTCCACTCGCCGAGCATCTCGTCGAGCAGCCGGTCGTCGGCCACCACCCGGGCACCCGCCGCCGCGGCGACCGCCTTCGCGGTGTCCAGGCAGCGGGCCAGTGGTGAGGTCAGCACGACCGCCGGCGCCGACGGCCCGATCCGCTCCGCCACCGCCTGCGCCTGCGCGCGACCGCGGTCGGTCAGTGGGACGTCCTCGCGCCCGGTGAATCGGGCCTGCGCCCCGAACGTGCTCTCGCCGTGCCGGACCACCAGGAACCGGGTCGGGTGTCCGTCCCGCGGGGCCGGCAGGACGGCCGCCGGGTCCTGGTCGGTCGGTTCGATGTCGGTGTGCGGCGGCTCGGACGCCATCCCGGCCGGCCGGGCCTGGGCGACCCACACCCTGCCGGCCGCGGCTTCGTCCATCGCCTCGTTGGCCAGCCGGTCGGCGTGCTTGTTCCTCGCCCGCGGCACCCATTCGAACGTCACCGAGGCGAACCGCGCGACGAGCCCGGCGGCCTTGCTCGCCAGCGGCTTCATGCCGGGGTGTTTGACCTTCCAGCGCCCGGACATCTGCTCGACGACCAGCTTGGAGTCCATCTGCACGCTCACCCGGGTCGCGCCCAGGTCGAGCGCGGCCTCCAGGCCGGCGATCAGCCCGGAGTACTCCGCGACGTTGTTGGTGGCCCTGCCGATCGAGGCGGCCCGTTCGGCCAGCACCGACCCGGACTCGTCGAACACCACCGCCCCGTACCCGGCCGGCCCTGGGTTGCCCCGGGAGCCCCCGTCGGCCTGGACGACGACGGTCCGCCCCGTCACGACGTGCGGATGAGGATGGCGCCGCATTCGGTGCACCGGACGACGTCGTCCGGCCCGGCCGCCCAGATATCGTTCAACGCGCTGCGGTCCAGGTCCATCCGGCACGCCTCGCACCGGGAGCCGTTCAGTGCCGCGGCGGCGGTGCGCCCCCGGGACCGGATCTGCTCGTACAACGAGAGCAGGTCGGCCGGCATCGGCTCGACCAGGCCGGCCCGTTCGGCGGCGGCCCGCCTGAGCTCGTCGTCGATGTCGGCGATCGCGTCGTCGCGTCGCCGTTCCGCGGCGGCGAGCTCGGCCCGCGCGGTCGCCAGGTCGCTCTCGATGGTGGACTGCTGGGCGTCGGCCACCTCGCGCCGCTCCATCAGTTCGAGTGCCTCGTCCTCCAGGGTCGACTGCCGGCGGGCCAGGGAGGTCAGCTCGTGCTGCAGGTTCTCCAGGTCCTTGGCCGGCCCGACACCCGATGCGAGCCGGTCGTTGTCCCGCTCGGCCCTGCCTCGGACCTGCTCGATCTCGTTGTCCAGTTTGCGCGATTCCCGATCCAGGTCGCCGATCTCGGCCTGCCCGCGCACCACCGCGCCACGCAGCCGCTCGACGGTCGCCGCGCCGTCGGCGATCTGCGCGAGTTCGGGCAGAGTGCGCCGGCGATGCTCGGCCGCGGCCACCGCCTGGTCGATGCGTGCGACATCCAGCAGCCGGCGCTGGACGAACGGATCGGCTTTAGCGGGCACGGCTCACCACCCCCGTTCGGGACCTCGGTTCGGCTGGCGACGCTACCCGACCGGCGGCGATGCGGCGTGCACGGTCCACGGATCGGTCCTGGTCGTCGAGACGGTGACGGCCAGCCCGGGATGCGCGGCCCGCAGCAGGTCGGCGGCGACCGGCAACCACGGCCACTCCCCCGACCAGTGCGCGACGTCCACCACCGCCGGGTTGTCCGGGTCGGCGACGAACTCGCCGACGATATGGTGCCGCAGGTCGGAGGTCAGGTAGACGTCGGCACCCGCGGCGGCCGCGGCGGACAGGTAGGAGTCGCCGGCGCCCCCGCACACCGCGACCGTGCCGATGACCCGGTCGGGCGCGCCGGCGGCCCGGACCCCACCGGCGGTCGCCGGCAGCCGCTGCGCGACAAGGGCGGCGAACTGGGACAGCGTCATCTCCTCGCCCAGTGCACCCACCCGGCCGCTGCCCGTCACCCCGTCGGGGTGCGGCACCAGCGGCCGGACTCCGCCGAGGCCGAGCGCACCGGCCAGCGCATCGTTCACGCCGCCGACCGCGGTGTCCGCGTTGGTGTGCGCGGCCACGTGCGCGAGCCCGGACCGGATCATCCGGTGCACGAGGCCGCCCTTGGCGGAGTCCGCGGCCACCGACTGCACCGGCCGGAACAACAGCGGGTGATGGGTGAGCAGCAACTGGGAGCCCGCCGTCACCGCCTCGTCCACCGTGACGGCATCGACGTCGACGGCCAGCAGCACGCCGGTGACCTCGTCGTCGGGATCGCCGCAGGTCAGGCCGATTCCGGTGTCCCAGTCCGCAGCCAGGGCCGCCGGGTAGGCCCGCCCCAGGGTGTCGAGCACGTCACGGATCAACGTCACGCACGCAGTGTGTCAGCCCTGAGCAACAATGTTCGGGTGACCTCGGATCTGCAGATCGTCCCCGATCAGGCCCCCGACCCGACCGACGAACGCTTCCACGTGTGCGTGGTCTGCACCGGCAACATCTGCCGTTCGCCCATCGGCGAGCAGGTGCTGCGCCGCGCGGTCCAGGAGGCCGGGCTTGCCGACCGGGTCCGGGTGACCAGCGCGGGCACCGGCGACTGGCACATCGGCTCCGGTGCCCACCACGGGTCCGTCCGCGTGCTGTCCGAGGCCGGCTACCCCACCGAGCACACCGCCCGGCAACTGACCCGCGCCGATCTGGCCGAGATCGACCTGGTGCTGGCCGCGGACCGGAACCACCGCGCGCTGGTCAAGCGGATGCTGGACGAACCGGACCGGCAGAAGGTGCACCTGATCCGGGACTTCGACCCGGACGCGGACGGCGACGAGATCCCCGACCCCTATTACGGGCCGCACGCCGGGTTCGTGGACGTGCTCGGCATGACGGAGGCGGCGATGCCCGGCGTGATCGAGGAGATCCGCCGGCGGCTGGCCGATCGGGATCGATGAAGCGGCTGGCGTTCCTGCTGCGGCCGGGCTGGATCGCGGTGATCCTGGCCGGCCTGGCGTTCGCCGGCGCCTGCTTCTTCCTGCTCGCCCCCTGGCAGTTCGGCCGCAACGCCGAGCGCTCGGCGCAGAACGCCGCGATCACCGCCGCGCAGACCGCCCCCGCGGTGCCGGCGTTCGAGCTGATGTCCACCGATGCCGCTCCGCAGGAGTCGGCGTTGTGGCACGTGGTCACCGCCACCGGCACCTTCGACCCGTCCCGGCAGGTCCTGGTCCGGCTGCGACAGAACTCGGCCGGCCAGCCGATCTCGGAGGTGGTGTTGCCGTTCCGGCTGGCGACCGGGGAAACGCTGTTGGTCGACCGCGGATCGGTGTCCTTCCTGGATGTCAACCGCGGGGCGTCGATCCCGGACGTGCCGGCGGGCGAGGTGACCGTCACCGGACGCGTGCAGGACGACCAGCTCGACCCGTCGAACCGGCCGCCCACCACCGACAGCGGGCAGGTCCAGGTCACCGAGATCAGCGCGAACATGATCGGCGAGGCGTTCGGCGCGACGCCCGGCGAGACCTTCGTGAACGGTTTCATCCAGCTCACCGAACGAAGTCCCGGCGCGCTCACCCCGATCGAGATGCCGCAGATCGACCCCGGCCCGTTCCTGTCGTATGCGCTGCAGTGGGACGTCTTCGGGGTGATCGCGCTGGTCGGGCTCGGGGTGTTCGTCGTCCGGGAGTTCCGCGACCCGCACACCGACGCCGCCGACGATCCCCAGGCCTCGAATGCGCCAGAGCCGCAGCCGGTGCCGGCCGGTCGGGAGCGTCGGCGACGGTCCCGGGACGGCTTCGACCGGTCCCAATTGTGGGACGGCGAATCCTGACGCCGGCGGAGTCGACGGCGCGGGCCGCGGCGGCCGAGCGAGCCGTGCGGTCCGGCCACCTGCGACGCCTGTGGGCGCTTCCGGGCACCGCGCTCGGAGTGAACTCGCGGCCCGCCCGGGTGGTGCACCGCTCGTTCCTGGGCTGGAACTACTGGTGGCAGGCGCACCTGCTGGACACTCTGGTTGACGCCGAGCTCAGGTCCCCCTCCGACCGGCGCCGCTTGCTGATCGAGCACGTGGTGCGGGGCATCTGGCTGCGCAACATGGGCCGGTGGACGAACGCCTATTACGACGACATGGCCTGGCTGGGCCTTGCCCTTGAGCGGGCCGATCGGCTGCTCGGCCTCGGCCGGCCGCCGGTGGTGCGGCTGCTGGTCGACCGGCTGCTGTCCGCGTGGACGCCGGAGTTAGGTGGCGGGATCCCCTGGCGGCGGGGCGACGAGTTCAAGAACGCACCGGCCAACGGGCCGGCGGCGATCCTGTTGGCCCGCAGCGGATTCCTGGACCGGGCCGTCGCGACGGTCGACTGGATCGATGCCCGGCTGCGGGACCGGCGGACCGGGCTGATCTGGGACGGCGCCCGGCCGGACGGCTGGGACGTCGGCGGGCGGGTCGTTATCAGGTTCGAGAAGCCGATCTACACCTACAACCAGGGTGTGGTGCTCGGCGCCGAACTGGAGCTGGCGGGGCGGTCGGTATCTGGTGCACGGCACGCGGCGCGGGTGGTGCGGCTGGTCGACGCGGTGCGGGACGGGCTGTCGACCGACGGTGTGCTGGCCGGGCACGCGGGCGGTGACTCCGGCCTGTTCACCGGAATCCTGGCCCGCTACCTGGCGCTGGTGGCCCGCTCGCTGCCGGCCGCTTCGAACGAGGCCGCGCAGGCCCGGGAGCGGGCGGCGGCGTTGGTCCGGGCATCGGCCGATGCGGCATGGGCGAACGCCGTGTCAGTGGGCGCGGGCCGCTGCTTCGGGCCGGACTGGACCCGCCGAGCGCTCCCGCCGGCCCGCTTGGGCCGCGGCGGGCCGGAGCGGGACCTGTCCGTGCAGCTGTCCGGGTGGATGCTGCTGGAGGCCGCCGCCGCCCTGGATCGCCGTTGACCGCCCTTTTCGGAGGGCTCGATCAGCCCAGGGCCCTGGTTGCGGCGCGGGCCCGGATCACCCGCGGCCGCATGAGCAGGTAGGCGACAACCGCCGCACCGACCATCAGGACCAGGCGATTCGGATCGAATGCGGGTCGCCAGCTGACCTCGCCGTTCTTGATCACGTAGGCGCCGGCCGGGCGACTGCTGATGCCGTAGCCGCCGCCCTCCCCCTCCTGACCCTTGGTGTCGTGGCCGCTCCCGCCACCGGAGCCTCCGTTCACCCGCGCGGCGGGAATGACGGTGACTCCGTCGCGTTCGTAGGGTTCGGCGTAGACCCGCCGTGCGGTGAACGTCTCGCCGGCCTTGCCGAGCAGTTCGTCGAGCTTCATGACGCCTCCTTGACCGATCACGGGGCGCGGCCCCACCTGCCGGAACCGACGCCCCCCGAACCCAGTGTGCTCGACCTGGCTCCGACGTTACTGCGATATCGACAATTCGGACATCTGCCGACTTCCCCGGCGGCGACTACGTTGACCCCGTGGCCGGACCGTCGCCCTCGCCCGCCGATCGTCGCGGCGCGATCGGGTTTGCCGCCGGGGTCGGCCTGCTCGCCGGAGCATCCCTCGCCGCCAGCGGCGGCGTTCGTCCGGCGGCCATCGGCGCGCTCACCGGTGGGGCCGCCCTGGCCGCGTCCGAGGCGCTGGCCCGGCATCTCCAACGGCCGGGGCAGATCACGCCGCTGTTCCAGCGGATCGCGGTCAGCGCCGCCCTGGCCGCACCGGCCGGCTGGGCGGCGGACCGGCTGGGCGCGGGTCCGCGGACGATCGCCACGGGCACCGGGGCGCTGGGTGGACTGCTCGGCGTTCGTCCGCAGAAGGTGGCATTCGGGCCGCTGCTGGGCGCCGCCGTGGGCGTCCTGCTCGCCGGGAAGGGGCCACCGGGCGCCGTCACCGCCGCCGCCACGATGCTGGCCTATCGCACGTCGTCGGCGCTGATCTTCCGGGACGCCCAGGTGAGCCTGCTCGCCGAGCGGGTGCCCGCGTCGGAGCTGCCGTTCGTGGTCCCCCGCGCCGCCCGCACCAAGTACGTCGGCACCGGCTACCTGCGGGACCTGGCCGAGCAGCTCGACGCAGGGTATGACCCCGACGTGGCCGACATCGGCATCCTCGCCTCGCTGGACGACCTGGTCGGCCCCGACTTCGACCCCGCCGCCGTGCACCCGCTGGTCCGCGAGTTCTACGAGCACACCACCCGGTTCCGGCTGGACATCGACCCGCAGTGGCGGCCCTGGATCCGCCCCGGCTACCTGATCTACCGCAGTGTGGTCGCCCGGCCGCTCGGCCAGGCGAACGTGCCGATGAACCAGCGGGACATCGAGCGCGGGGTGCGCAGCCGCATCGACACGATCACCCAGCCGGGAACGACGGGGGCCGGGACCGACACCATCCGCTGCTGGATCCGCTCGTTCGCCGACACCGACGAACCGATCTACGTCGGCATCTACACCACCTACCGGGACGCCGACCGCGGCTACGTCAGCGTCGGCTTCCCGGTGCCGCAGGGCAGCTTCACCGCCACCCTGCTTCCGCAGGCCCGGCCCGGCGGCGGGCTGGTACTGACCAGCGCCAGCGAACTGCCGCATCCCGGGCACTACCTGACCGCGATCGACCCGGACACCGCAGAGCTGACCGCGCTGGCCGTGCACGGTTTCGGCGAACAGCTCGACGTCCACGTGCAGGACGGGCAACTGCGCGCCGAGCATGCGTTCTCCCTGTTCGGGTTCCCGTTCCTGGTGCTGCACTACCGCATGCACCGCAAATCGGCGTCCGGACGGTAGCCTGCCGCGGTGCCCACTGGTCTGCGTGTCGGCGTCGTGATCCTGCCCCAGTTCACCTGGCCCGAGGCCAGGGCCAGATGGCGGTCCCTTGAGGAGCGCGGGTTCGCGCACGGCTGGACCTACGACCACCTGTCCTGGCGGGACCTCAAGGACGAGCCCTGGTTCGGCACGCTGCCCACCCTGGTCGCCGCGGCCACCGCGACGAGCACGCTGCGGCTGGGCACCTGGGTGATGTCGCCGAACTACCGGCACCCGGTCACCACCGCCAAGGATTTGATGACCCTGGCCGACGTGTCCGACGGGCGGCTGATCGCCGCCATCGGCGCCGGCGGCACCGGGTGGGACGCCACCGTGCTCGGCCAGGAAAAGCTCTCCCCACGACAACGGGTGGCCCGGCTGGACGAGTTCGTCACGCTCACCGACCTGCTGCTGACCCAGGCCGACACCACCTGGCGGGGGGAGTGGTTCGAGGCGGTTGAGGCGAAGATGATCCCGGTCGGCAGCCGTGAGCGGGTGGAGCTGGTGGTGGCGGCGAACGGACCCCGGACCATCGCGATCGCCGCTCGCGCCGACGGTTGGGCCACCACCGGACCCGAATCGGCGGACATCACCCTCGACCGGTGGTGGTCGCGGGTGGCCGGACTCGCCCGGACCTTCGAGGACACCGCGACCGAGGCCGGCCGGGACCCGTCCACGCTCCGGCGCTATCTGAATCTGGACTCGGCCCCCGTGTTGTCCATCAGCAGTCTCGGCGCGTTCACCCAGGCGGCCGGCCGGGCCGCCGAATTGGGGTTCACCGACGTGGTGATCCACTGGCCCCGCCCGGCCGGGGACTACGCCGGAGCCGAGACGGTGCTCGACGAGGTCGCCGGCGCCCTCACGGACGGGAGGTGGGGTGGCTGATGGACACCGTCGAGGAATACCTGGACTCGCTGCCGGAGCCGGCCAGGACGTGGGTGTCCGAATTCGTGGACGACACCGCCGCGCATTACCCGAGCGTGCCGCCGGTGATGTTCCGGCAACGGCCGATGTTCAAGTTCGGCTCGTCCTACCAGCAGGGCTACGTCATGTTCACCGCGGCCAAGACGCACTTCACCGTGCATTCCGTCGAGTTCGAGCTGATCGAGCAGCTCAAGACCCGATTGCCCAGGGCCGGGTTCGGCAAGGGCAGCGTCAAGGTCCGGTTCACCGACGAAGCGGCCAAACCGGCGCTCTTCGACTACGTCGCGCGGGTGATGGACCGGCACGGCATCCCGCGCGTCTGACACCTCAGGCGAACGCCGGCATCACCTCCTCGGCCACCAGCCTGATCTGGGTGTTCACGTCGGCGACGCCCTCGATCTCCCGGCCGGTGAACGCCTTGACCAGACCGGCATCGGTGATGGCCAGGATCATGTGGTTGACCCCGATCGGCTCCAGGGTCTTGAGTTTGGCCGTCACCTCATCGGGAGTGCCGGCGACGGAAAGCTTCTCGGCGACCTCCGGCCGGGTCGCCTCGAAAGCCCCGGGCAGGTCACCCGCGCCGAGTGCGGCGAGTACCGGCGCCATGTCGTCGGCGGTGACACCGTTGCGTTCCAGCAGCTCGGTGGGCATGGACGAGGCGTAGATGCCGACCATGCTGCGCGCGGCCTGCTTGGCGATGTCGCCGTCCTTGCCGACGGCGAACACCATCCACGCCCCGATGTCCAGGTCGTCGACGTTCTTGCCGGCCCGCTCGGCCCCGATCTTCATGTTGTCGTACATGTACCGGTACGCCTCGGGTGTGTAACCCAGTGCGTGGTGGCAGCCGTCGGCGAACTCGGCGGACACCTGGAACGACTTCGGGCCGCGCATGGCGCCGATCTTGATCGGCAGGTGCTCCTGGACCGGCCTGGCGAAGGTGAAAAGCCCGTTGTAGGAGAAGAACTCACCGTCGAAGGTGATCGCGCTGTTGTCGATGAAGGTGCGCATCACGTGGACGGCTTCCTTGACCCGGGACAACGGCTTGGTGCCCTTCCAGTCGATGTTGTACTGGGCGAGCAGGCCGAAGTTGCCGCTGCCGACGACGGCCTCGGCCCGGCCGTTGGACAGTTCGTCCAGGGTCATCGCCGCCTGGGCGATCAGCGTCGGCTCCCGCAGCGTCACCGGGGATACGCTGGACCCGAACCGGATCCGTGACGTCTGCCCGGCGGCCGCGGCGAACAGCAGCCACAGGTCGCGGTGCCACGTCTCGTCGGCGGCGTAGACGGCATGGAACCCCAGCTCGTCGGCCAGCTTGATGGCCTCCAGCGATTCGACGAGCGGGTAGTCGGGCAGCATCACGTAGCTGAACTTCATGCGGTCGCCTCCGGAAGTGAGTGGGATTCTTCGAGTTCGGCCAGCACGGTGGAGCCGCTGACCACCGTGGTCGCGAAGTGCCGGTGCATCCAGTCCAGGTGCTCGTGCCGAGAGGTCATGATGCGCAACGAGTCCCAGTTCGGGAATTCCTGTTGGAGTACCCAGGTCTGCATCAGCCGCGGGTCCACCTCGAAGACGTGTTCGAACGTGGTCCGCGCGACGTCGGTGAGCCGGGTCGGCTCAGGCGGGGTGAACTGCTCGGCGTACCGGAACGGATAGGCGCCAGTCATCGCGAAACCTCCGCAGCCGCATCGGGATACGCCCTGTCGAGCAGATACTTGCCGGGGTTCATGATGTTGTTCGGGTCGAGCTGGCGCTTGATGTCGAGCATCACGTCGAAGCCGCGGCCGAGCTCGTCGGGCACCAGGTCGACCTCGCCCTCGCGGCAGGAGCCGTGGCAGGCGCTGATCGAGCCGCCGTGGGCGAGGCTGACCTCGGCCAGCCGCCGCTTGGCGTCGACCCACATCGACCACTCCTCCTCCCCGAGCTCCTGCTCCCAGATGCCCACGTCGATCTCGGTGAGGTAGTCGGCGCCGGTGGCGCCCTGGGTGTAGGCGAACATGCCCCAGTCGTCGAAGACGTCGGTACGCCGGCGCAGGTCGGCGACGATCTCGTGCCACGCCTTGGTCACCGCCGGCAGGTTCGTGTAGTTGATCGCGGCGTCCTCGCAGTGCCAGCTCATCGGCACCA
>JBIOVW010000278.1:0-10730 GCA_044867945.1 Nakamurella sp.
CGTCCTTGCCGGCGGTCTTGTCCAGGGACCTGTCGAAGTAGACCCCCGGGGAGCGCACCAGTTGCGAGACGACGACCCGCTCGGTGCCGTTGATGATGAACGTGCCCTTGCTGGTCATCATGGGGAAGTCGCCCATGAAGACGGTCTGCGACTTGATCTCGCCGGTCTCGCCGTTCATGAACTCGGCGGTGACGAACAGCGGCGCCGAGTAGGTCATGTCCTTGTCCCGGCACTCCTCCTCGTTCGCCTTGACCTCGTCGAAGCGCGGGTCGGAGAACGACAGCGACAGGTTGCCGGAGAAGTCCTCGATAGGGGAGATCTCCTCGAGGATCTCGTCGAGCCCGCTGGGAATGGGCTCGGACTGGCGGGCGCGCCATTCGGGGCCACCGACCAGCCAGGCGAAGGAGTCGGTCTGCAGGGCGAGAAGGTTCGGTACTTCGAGTGGTTCGCGGAGCTTGGCGAAGGAGACCCGGTTCTGGCTTCCTTGGGGAGCTGCGGAGGTGGACCTGGACGTGCTGGTGACTGCCAAGATTCGTCCTTCCGAGGACAAACACTGAGTGGACACTCGCTGTTCGCGCGGTCCCGCCCGTTCGCCGAGCGGCCGGAACCAAGGGTCGGTACTTGTCGTGGGTGGCTGGGACATGGCCGTCCCGCTCGGTGTCGGCCCAGGTCAGCCGGCTTCCCGCGGTGAGCGGGTTGGTCCGACAGGATCCGGGCAGCACAAAACGGGCAGCGCAAACAAGTAGCTTACCACCAGAAGGCACGCCTGTCCAGACGTCTCCTCCTGGAACTCACACCACCACCGACGAGGAGCGCCACCCAGGGCGCTGAACCTGCCAGCCGGCGGACGGTGAAGTCCGAAGGACGCGACCCGCTATATGGCCGACGCCGACTACTAGCGTGGCCCCCGGACCGGCATCCGTCAAGCATCCCGGGCGGATTCGACGGGCTGTCGAAGCTCGGTGCGAGGGTCGCGGGTCCACGGCCGGCGGTTCGCGCACCGCATGAATCCCTTCTGGGCCCAACCGAACATTTCCCGGCAAACGAGCACGATCACCTGTGGGCGTCGCTGTGGGATCCGGATGACGACGAGCGAGTGAACCTCACCCAACCAGTTCGGTCGAAGTGGCAGAGCGCACCCACGGACGACGCCGCGAACGACGACCGATCCCGGCCAACCCCCCAAATGCGCGGTTTCATCCCTGGACGATCACTCATTTGTTGCCGGATCGACATTCGCCTCGTAATCTTCGATCCGTCGGGGTGCGAGGGGTCAACAAGCCGACCACCGAACAGGGCGGTTCATATGAGTCTCGACGTGTGCCTGCCGCGGGATGCCGACAGCGAAACACCGGCGACCACGGGCCTGCCCGCACCCGACACCGCGCTCGTCGGCCGCGAGCCGGAGATCGCACGACTGGCCGCCATGCTCGACGTGCCGGGCCTGGTGACCGTCACCGGCGAGGGCGGCGTCGGCAAGACGAGGCTGGTGCTGGAGGTCGCCAGGCGACTGACCCGACCGGTCGCGTTCGTCGCCCTCGCGGACCTGGACCGCACAGGGGCCACCCTGGCCATCCGGCGGGAGTGGTCGCCGCTCCTGCTCAGCCGGTTCGATGCCGCCACCGGCACGCTCCGGGAGGGTCCGCGGGACCTTCCGGCGGTGGCGGACGAGCACGACCCCCGGGTGCTGGTGCTCGATTCGGTTGAACAGGTCGGCCAGATCAGCGATCTGATCGCGGAGATCCGGGCCACGGTCCCGGACATGACGATCCTGGTCACCAGCCGCAGCCGGCTCGGTCTGAGTAATGAACGGGTGCTGCACCTGGTGGGCCTGCCGGCGACGCCGGACGGTCCGGCGGTCGAGCTGTTCCTGGCCCGCTCACGCGCGGTCGGCGCCGACCCGGCGGCGTTGAACGGCCAGCTCCCGGCCGTCGCCCAGCTCTGCCGGGCCCTTGACGGGCTGCCGCTGGCCATCGAACTCGCGGCCGCACGAACCAGGATGATGTCGCCGACCGCGTTGCTCGCGCAGGTGCACTCGGCGGACCACCGGCGCATGCTCACTTTGCTCGCAAAGGGCCCGACCGACCTGCCCAAGCGCCAGCTGTCGATGCGCGCCACGCTTGCCTGGAGCCATCGGCTGCTCGATCCCGCCGATCAGGTGCTCTTCCGCCGGCTGGGCGTCTTCCCCGGATCGTTCAGCCTCGAATCTGCCGAGGCCGTCGTCGGCGGTGACGACAGCGGTGACGACAGCGGTGACGACGTGCTCGACGGCATCGCCGAGATGGTCGACCTGCATTTGGTCGAACCTGTCGAATCGGCCACCGACCCGGAGCGTGTCCGCTTCATCATGTCGGACGTCGCCCGGGCCTTCGCCGGGGAACTGCTGGCCGCATCCGGCGACGGCCCACGGGTCCGCGTGCGGCTGCAGCGGTGGTGCCGCGTCCTCGTGGCCCGCGCGGACCGGGGGCTCGCCTCGGTCGATGAACGGCTGTGGATGGACCGGTTGGACCGGGAGATGCCGATCATCCGGCAGTGCCTGAGCCGCTGCGCCGCGGACGGCGAGGCGGCGGCGGGTCTGGAGTTGGCGGTCGGGCTCAGCCGCTACTGGGCACTTCGGGCGCAGACGAACGAGGGCATGCAGTGGCTGGAGACCTTTCTGAAGGCAACGGAAGGAGCCGACGAACCGGGCCGGCCGACGGCGCCCACCGCGTTGAGCCGGACCCGGATCGCGGCACTGGGCTGGTGGAGCCGCCTGGCCATCGGATCGGGGGACCTGGCCCGGGTCAGCACCGGCCTGCAGTCGATGCGCCATGCCCGACCTGCCGCCATCGACCCGGCCTGCACCTTCGAGTGGTTGACCTGGACCGACAACCTGGTGCTGAGCCTGCTCATCGTCGGCGAGGCCGCCGAGTGCGGAGGTCTGATCGCCGACGGGCTGCGCGTCGCGGAGGCCCGTCACGATCCCTACTGGACATGCGTGTTCCTGTTGCACCGCGCACTGTGGCGGTGGACGTCGGTCGGTCAGCGGGAGGACCGGCTGGCACAGCTGTGGGCCGAGGTGGCCGTCATGGCGACGACGGACAACGGGCTGGCCCGGCTGGCCGCCCGGACCAGGTCGCTGTCGGCGATGAACCTGATGGCGCGCCGCGAGTGGGCCGGCGCCCACGAATCGATGAGCCAGTCCCTGGACGGCGCGCGGCTCGGCGGCGATGCCCGCTCTCATTCGGTGACGCTGAGCTGCCTCGGCGCGGTCATGGTCGAACTCGGACGACCGCAGGAGGCGGCGCGTTACCTGGTCGAGGCGATCACCGAGGCCAAGCACAACGACGACCGGCTCGGCAAGATCGGCGCCGCCTGGGCGGTGTCGTTCCTGGCCTGCCGGCTGGGCCGGCACGCGGACGTCGCGGTCGCCCACGACACCGTCGTCGACCACCTCGGCCTGCTGGAGCGGTTGCTGCCGGCAACCCTGCTGGACGACTACCGGCTGGCCGTGACCGTCGGGAAGCCGAGCGGGTCCGGTGACCGCGGCGAAACAGCCGTCTGGGGCTGGCTGTGCGGGTGGGCGCTGGGAATCGCCTCCGACATCGCCGCCCGGCCACCGGTCGACCCACCGCTCGCCCTACCGCCGGCAGATGTCGACCCGATCGACGATGTCGTCGCCGTCCGGGTGCCTACCAAGGTCATCGCGGCCGCCGCCACTTCCGCTACGCCCTCCTCGACGCCCTCCCGCACCCGCCTGCACCCGCACGACCTGACGGCCCGCGAACTGGAGATCCTGGCCGCGATCGCCAGCGGTCGCACCAACGCGCAGATCGCCACCGACTTCTTCCTGTCCACCAAGACGGTGATGCACCACAGCGTGAGCATCTACCGCAAGCTCGACGTGCGGGGACGGGCCGAGGCCGTTGCCCTGGCCTACCGGACCGGGCTGCTGGCGCCGTCCGGCGAGTGAAGCCCGGCGAAGCGACGTCATGCGGTGGATACGTGCCGGGTCGGTGCGATGTTCTGGTTCAGGTGGAAGACGTTGTCGGGGTCCACGGCGTCCTTGAGCGCGGTCAGCCGGGCCAGGTTCGCCGTTGCGTACGCGCGTCGTACGCCGGCCGTGCCGTCGTCGCCGAGCACATTGACGTAGGCCCCACTGGCGAACGGTTCCATCCGGCCGGCACTCGCCCGTGCGGACTCGATCCGGCTCTCGTCCAGGGCCGGGTCGGTCCAACCGACGGCGCCGACGTACTCGAACGCGGTCTGTCGCTGACTGAAGGCGCAGGCGTCGTCCGGCACCTCCGCGATCGCCCCACCGTAGGCCTGCAGACTCGCGGCCACATCGAGATCGTGGGCGAGGAACGCCTCGATCGCGGCGTCCGTCAGCTCGCGCAAGTAATGGCCCTTGAAGTAACGACGCACCCGGTGGCCCCGGAGAGTGTCCTCGCGGCGTTGCAGCTCGAGGTAGGACAGCTCCGCCACGCGCCGCTCTCGCGGTGTGCCGAGCGACTCCAGCGCCCGGGCATGCCGGCGGCCTTCGCCGGGATCGCCGACCCAGACGAAGCCGAGGGTCGCGGTCCCATCCAGGATCGTCGCGGTGTACGTCGCCGGGCGTGGCGCAGCGGCGCTGAGGTCTCGCCAACGGGCCATCGACCGCGCCGCGTCACCGACGGGAAAGTCCAACTCCACGCTCAGCGCACGGGTGCCGGTTCGGTGGAGCCGGAACTCGAACTCGGTGACCACCCCGAAATTGCCGCCGCCCCCACGAAGTCCCCAGAACAGCTCCGGGTTCTCCGTGGCACTGGCGCGGGCGACGTCGCCGTCGGCGCCGACCACTTCGAAGGACTCGACGTTGTCGCAGGACAGGCCGTGCCGGCGGGCCAGCCAGCCCATTCCGCCGCCCAGCGTCAGGCCGCCGACGCCGGTGTGTGAGACGTTGCCGGCGGTCGTGGCCAGCCCGTAGGGCTGGGTCGCACCGTCCAGGGCGCCGAGCAGCGCGCCGCCCTGGACCCACGCCCGCCGCCGCTCCGGATCGACCCGGACCCCACCCATCGGGGTCAGGTCGATCATCAGCCCCCCGTCCGGCACCGAGTGACCGACCACGCTGTGTCCACCACACCGCACGCCGATGTCCAGTCCGTCGCGACGGGCCAGCGCGATCGCCGCGACCACGTCCCGGGTGTCCCGGCAGCGGGCGACCAGAGCCGGGCGGCGGTCGACGATCGCGTTCCACACCTCGCGCGACTCGTCGTACCCGGCGTCGCCCGGACGCAGAATCCAGGGGTCCTGTCCTGCAGTGGTCATCACTGTCCTCCGATCCAGCCCCACTCGTGTAACCCACTCATGGGACCGAAACCGGCCGTGGATCTCATCGCCGCGGGTCGTCGGTGGCCAAGGTCGGACCCTGATCGGGCCGGGATGAACTCACGCCGCAGTGACCAGATCGTCGACGGCGATGACGACGCCGTCGGCGTACGGCACTCGGATGATGTCCCCGTTGCGGTACTCGACGCGGGTGCGGTATCCGTGCGGGATCGGCCCGGTGTGCTCGAAGAGCGCCTCGCGAGTGATCACCCAGTAGACGGGGTAACCCGCGCCGCCGTACAGCCGGGCCTTGGTGGTGAGATCCTGGATGACGCTCTCTTCCGATACCTCGACGACCAGAAGCACATCCGCCGAGCTCCAGCGCTGCAGGCGGGCGCCGAGCCGCGCGATCGGCTGGGCACCGCGACGTAGCACCCAGCAGTCGGGATCGGGGAGCGAATCCCCGACGGGCAGGGTCGCCGTCGTCACCCTGACGCCGTCGTCGGGCAGCCGTTTGATGACCCGCCCGACCGTTTCCCCGTGCCAGTCGCCGATGATCACCGGCCAGATCTCCCCCTCGATGAGCTCCACCCGACGGTCGAACGCACCGACGTCCCACGCACGGACGAATCCCTCCGGGCTCCACCGGTAGTGCAGGGCGGGCTCCGACATGCCGGCCACTGTACTGTCAGAACCGCCCCGGCTCGACTGTCAGAAGCGCTCCGGCTCGACTGTCAGAACCGCTCCGGTGGGCAACTGGCTGATGTTCGCCGCGGCCCGTTCGGCCGGCAGCCGCACCCACATCGCGTAGGCGAAGACCGCGGCGCTGAACACCGCGACCACGACGACACCCCAGACCAGGTCCAGCGGGCCGTCGCCACCGTTGAGGATCAAGCCGGCAGCGGCCGGCGCGTCCGGGTCGATGTCGCCGAAGTAGCTGATCACCCCCAGTCCGACGACCCAGGCCGGGAACCACGAGCCCGCCCGCAACTCGAGCGGTGGCATCCGGTCGCGCGCCATGACGGAGTAGGCAACGAACACCACGTAGCCGACGAGGAACGCGATGAGCATCTTCTCGTTGACCGCCCAGCCCGCCCAGAAGACCAGCAGACCGGACGCGACGAACGCCAGGTACGGCAGCAGATCGCCCCCGGGCACGCGGAACGGCCGGGCCTGATCCGGCAGCTGGCGGCGCAGGGCCGCGACCACCAGCGGACCCGCGCCGAAGGAGATGGCGAAGGCGGAGGTGATGAACCCGATGAACTGTCGCCAACCCGGGAACGGCAGGAAGAACAGGCATCCGACGACGAACATCAGCAGCACCGAGACCCACGGGATACTGCGGCTGTTGAGCCGCGTGAGGGCCTGCGGCGCGTTGCCGTTCCGCGCGTTCGCGTATGCCAGCCGGGTGGTGACCCCCGCATAGATCAGGCCGGTGTCGGCAGGCGAGATCACTGCGTCGACCCGGAGCAGGACCGCGAGCCACACCGCGCCCAGCACCAGGGAGAGCCCCGCAAGCGGGCCGGCTACCTCGCCATCGCCGAAAGTCAGCTCGGCCCATCCGCCTTCGAGCGTGTCGGCCGGAAGCGCAGTGAGGAATGCGATCTGGAGCAGGATGTAGATCACCGTGGTGACCAGGATCGAGCCGATCACCGCGAACGGAACGTTGCGCTGTGGTTTGTCGGTCTCGCCGGCGAACTCGATGCCATTGCGGAAGCCGAGGTAGGCGAACGCCACCCCGGCCGCCGGGATCGCGGCAAACACCGCGCCGACGCCGGACGGCATGAACCCGCCGGCCGCGGTGAGGTTGCTCGGCTGGAAGGCGAGCGCGAAGAACGCGACGATCACCACCGCGATCACCGCGAGCTTCCACCACACGAGAACGTTGTTCAACCTGGTGAGCATCCGCACGCCGAGGACGTTCACGACGCTGTAGATCGCCATGAGCGCCATCGCGACGATCAGACCCGCCCCGGTGAGGACGAAAACGCCGTCCTGGGCGGTCATGAGCCACGGAAGGTACGGGTTGGCGTACTGAATCGACGCGAGGACCTCGATCGGCGTCACCGCCGCGGCGGCGAGCCAGCTCATCCAGCCGGAGCTGAAGCTGGCGAACGAGCCGAAGCCGTAGTGCGGGAACCGGATGATGCCGCCGGACACCGGGAACATCACCGCCAGTTCGGCGTACACCAGGCCGATGACCATCACCAGCAGCCCGCCGATCAGCCAGGACAGGATCGCCGCCGGCCCGGCGATCTGGGCGGCGTAGAGCGCGCCGAAGAGCCACCCGGATCCGATGATCGCGCCCACTCCGGTGAAAAGAAGGCTGGTCCGGCCTACGTCGCGGCGCAGCCCGGTGTCGAGCCGAACTTCGACCTTCCGCGGCCCTTGGGTCGGTGCAACCATTTTCGACACCTCCGTCATCGTCTGCCACATCGTCTCCGCGGCGCATGTCCGACCACCGCGGTCGCCTACCCGGTACCCGGTGCGCCGGCCGCCACGACCTACGTGACCGTTCCGTGATGCAACCGAGACACACCTCGGGTGGTCGCTGCCCAATTGCGGACAACGACCGGAAATAGGGCGATCGCCCGATGCCGCCGACCCACTCCGACTGATGCGCTGATCGCGCACGCTGACGACCGGTCAGCGTGGTCCGACGGGCTCGTCGCCTCGGCCGTCCGCGAGGCGCGATTCGACATCGCTGCGCCGGACCTGATGGTCCATCGCGACCGGCGCAGCGGCCGACGGGGGTGAAGGCGTTGGTCCTGGGGCAGCGCCGCCGCACCGCACGTCGGGTCGGTCACGCACTGGGGGCCGGTACGACCGTGGTGTGCCTGACCGGCTGCAGCTGGTTCTCCGGACTGACCGGCGGTGACGACGGCCCGCAGCCGGTCGAGGTCTCGGTGTTCGACGTACAGCCCGGGCAGTGCTTCGCCCCGCAGCAGGAGGTGCAGGCGGAGATCGCCACGCTCGACGCGATTCCCTGCGACGGTCCGCACCGGCAGGAGTCGTACGCGATCGTCGCCTACGAGCCGCCGACCGGCGTGACCGGCGACGCCTTCCCCGGTGACGCGAACCTGAAGTCGTACGCGGACGCCAAATGCGCCGAACAGTTCGAGAAGTACGTCGGCATCAGCTATCTCGACTCGTCGCTGTTCTTCACCTACCTGCTGCCGTCGGCCCGGGGGTGGGAGCAGAACAACGACCGCTCGGTCGTGTGCTTCGTGACCAGCACCGGTCCGGAATTGACGTCGTCGGTCAAGGAGTCGCGGCTATGAGCAGGGTGGGCGGATGGCCTGGGTGGGCGGGAGGGCCTGGGTGGGCGGGAGGGCTCAGGAATGGGTAAGCCGTGCGCCGTCTCCGGCGCCATGATCACCTGCTCGTTCGGGCTGGCCCCGTCCACGTTGAACGTGGTCGCCCCGCGGCCGACCGTGGCGGGCCGGCCGGTCGCGAACATTACCGACATCGTCACCGGAGCGAACATCCCGCCGTTCGGCCTGTGCCAGTCGCTGGCCAATCCCACGGTGGCCGCGGCGACCGCGGCCGCGCTCGGAGTACTCACCCCGATGCCCTGCGTGCCGGTGATCGCGGCGCCCTGGACTCCGATGGCACCGCAAACGATTGCGGGCGGCGCACCGGTGGTCGTCGCCGGCAGTCAGTGCTTCTGCGCCTACGCCGGCGTCATCGCCATCACCATGCCCGGCGCCGTCCGGACCACGGCGGCCTGACATGTAACCACCCACCGCCTCCGACCCCAGACACGACCAGACCCGACCCGATCCCGACCGACAGGAGCGCAGATGCCTACCTACGCCGCACCCGGTGTGTACGTCGAAGAAGTGGCGTCGACCCAGAAGGTGCTGACCGCCGCGCCGACCGCGGTGGCCGCCTTCGTCGGCTTCACCGAGCGTCACCCCACCGATGACCCGACCGATCCGGACGGCCTGGCCCCGCGCCTGATCACCAGCTGGTCGCAGTTCGAGGCTCTCTACGGCGGTTTCACCCCGGGGGCGGTGCTGCCGCTGTCGGTGTACGGCTACTTCGCAAACGGCGGCGCCTTGGCATATGTCGTTCGGGTGCCCAACTCAGCGCCCTCGGGGGAGCCGTCGCGTCGCGAACTACCCGCGGCCGACCGCGCTCTCGGCCTGCCGCTCGCGGTCGAAAGCCTCGAGCCCGACGCCGACATCACCTTGCGGGTCACCACGCAGGACACCGACGAGGACGGCCCGGCCCCGTTCACCCTCGACATCCTGGAGGGTCTGGACGTCGTCGAGTCGTTCCCAGACCTGACGCTGGGCAGCGGCAAGCGCAACGTGGCCACCGTGGTCAACGACACCTCGACCAAGATCAAGGTCGAGGTACTGCTGGAGGCCAAGACAGATCTGTCCGGCCAGCTCGAACTGCTCAAGCCGGGCCTGTACCCACTGGAGAAGGCCGCTGCCGCACCGGTTCCCGTCACGGGACGCAAGTTCGCCGGCTCAGAGTCGGCCCGGCAGGGCATCAACGGGCTGGCCGTCGCCGACGACGTCACCCTGGTCGTCGTCCCCGATCTGATCACCGCGGCGACCAAGGCCGACGGCAGCATCGACCTGAACCTGTGGAAGGCCGTGCAGACCGCGCTGATCAGCCATTGCGAGCAGAACGGCAACCGGATGGCGGTGCTGGACGCCCCACCCGGCATGACTCCCCAGCAGATCAGGGACTGGCGGTCCGAGGTCGCCATGTACGACTCCCCGTTCGCCGCCCTGTACTACCCCTGGATCAAGGTGGAGAACCCGATCGGGGTGAATGGCGACGCCGTGGTGTTCATCCCGCCGAGTGGGCACATCGCCGGCGTGTGGGCGCGCACCGATGAGAGCCGGGGCGTCTGGAAGGCGCCGGCGAACGACACCATCCGCGGCTGCCTGGACGTCGCGTACGGAGTGACGCAGAACGAGCAGGCCGTGCTCAATCCCATCGGCATCAACTGCATCCGGCCATTCGGCACCCGGGGCATCCGGATCTGGGGCGCCCGCACCCTGTCCAGCGACTCGGACTGGCGCTACATCAACGTGCGCCGGCTGTTCAACATGGTGGAGAAGACGATCGCCGACGGGACCCAGTGGGCCGTCTTCGAGCCGAACGACGTGTCCCTGTGGGAGGGCATCAAGCGCACGCTCAACGCGTTCCTGCGCGGGCTGTGGAGCGCCGGCGCGCTGTTCGGCCAGTCCGTCGACCAGGCCTTCTACGTCAAGTGCGACGCGGAGAACAACCCTCCGGAATCGATCGACCAGGGGCTGCTGATCGTCGAGGTGGGCATCGCACCGGTCAAGCCCGCCGAGTTCGTCGTCTTCCGCATCGCCCAGCACAAGCAGGTCGCGAGCTGACCGCCTTCCCGAACGTCATCGCCCCTGACATCACAGAGGAGAGATCATGCCCAATGCCGAACTGATCAACACCGA
>JBIOVW010000279.1:0-5497 GCA_044867945.1 Nakamurella sp.
GGCGATCCACGCGGCCGTCAGCGGCGGCGGGTGCGGGTGGTGGCCTTCGAGGTGGTCTCGGCCGCGTCGTCGGCGAGATCCTCGGCGGTGTCGGCGGCCTCGTCGGTCAGGTGCTTGACCGTGCCGACGGCGTCGTCGGTGAACTGCTTGGCCTTGCCCTTGGCCTCGTCGACCGTCCTGTCGGCCAGCTCCTTGCCCTTGAGGGCGAGTTCACCGGCCTTGTCGGCCGCGCCCTCGACCTGCTCCTCCAGCGCCTGCCCGGCCCGGAGCGTCTCCTCCCGCAGGCTGCCGGACAGCCGGGTGACCAGCTCGGCCCAGCGGGTGGTCAGCTCGCGATTGAGGTCGACGGCCCGCTGCAGGTAGTCGAAGTAGCGCTCGACCGGCTGGACGAGGTCCAGCGACGGCAGGGTCACCAGGAACTCCATCCGGTCGGATACGGCCCTGACTCCCTGCTTCCAGGTGTCGACCGTCTTGTCGGTGGTGTCGGCGTACGTGGTCATCTGTCTCCTTCGGGTCTGGTTCGGATCGGGGGTGGCCCGGTGACCTCTCCGGCACGACCGTTGACGTCCGACGTGTCGGCCGGGCACCGGGATGAGGCGATGGAGGTGACGGGTGAATGAACGAGCGCGGAACACGCAACCCGTCGGGGTGAATCGAGGAACCCCCTTGGCCCGGGTCCGACGCTAGCAACGTCGACGGCCGGGTGGGCCCGGCGAGGGCTGTGACGAATCTTGCGCCGCCGACCACGTTTGACCGGCGGGTGGAACGGGCACCGGCTCTGCCCCCGAAACCTCGGGATGCCGTGCCGCTCGACTACCGTGACCGGGGTGACCGCCCCGGACGCGGCCGCTGCCGCGGCCGGTGAGCCTCGCGGCATCGTCATGCCCATCGGCGGCGCCGAGGACAAGGTCGGCCGGATGACGGTGCTCCGGGAGGTCGTCCGGCTCGCCGGCGGTACCGACGCGTCCATCGTGGTGATCTCCACCGCGTCCTCGCTCGGTGACGAGATCACCCACGCCTACCTGCAGATCTTCACCTCACTGGGGGTCCGCGACGTGGTCGGCATCCGGCCGGAGAGCCGCGCGCAGGCGGCATCGCCCGACCTGGTCGAGGCGGTGGACGCAAGCACAGCGGTGTTCATGACTGGCGGCAACCAGGTCAAGCTGTCCGCCATCGTGGTCGGCACTCCACTCGGCGAGGCGATTCGAGCCGCTCATCACCGCGGCGCCCTGGTCGCCGGCACCTCCGCGGGCGCCAGCATCCTGTCCACCCACATGGTCTCCTTCGGCAGCGGCGGCACCACACCGAAGTTCCGGATGAGCCAGGTGTCCGAGGGACTCGGCCTGCTTCCGCAGGCGATCGTCGATCAGCACTTCACACAGCGGAACCGGTTCGGCCGGCTGCTGTCTCTGGTCGCCGGCAATCCCGCACAGCTGGGCATCGGGGTGGACGAGGACACCGCGGCGATCATCCGGCCGGACGGTCGACTGGAGGTCAAGGGTCGCGGGGTCGTCACCGTGATGGACGGGTCCGCCGCGCTGACCACCGCGTACACCGCCACCGGCACCCAGCCGCTGATGATCTCCGACGTGCGCCTGCACTCGCTGCCCCGCGGGGTCCTGTTCGATCTCGACGGGCGGCGGCTGCTGTCCGCGCCAGGGTTGCCCGACGCCGGTGGGCCGCCGGCCGTTGCCCGGCCGGACGACGTGCCGGCCGGCATCCGGCTCGACAGCCGGCGGATCGCCGCCGAGGACGCCCACTCGACCACCGCCGCGCTGCGTCGGCGATCGGCTTCTTCCTGAAGGGGTGCTCCCATGCGGTTCATCGGCGTGCGGGACGGCCGCACGGTCACTGTCGCCCGGCTGTTCGCCGACGGCACCGTCGCGACGGTCGCCGAGGTCACCGGCTTCTACGACGATCTGGATTCCTCGCTGGCCCGGGCCGCGGCGCTGACCGGTGGGGACCTGGACCGCGCCGGGATCGTGGAGGCGCCCGCCGTGCCGCCCTCGGCCCGGGTCCTGTGCGTCGGCCTGAATTACCGGCTGCACGCCGACGAGGCCGGGCTGCAGATGCCCGAGCATCCGGCGATCTTCGGCCGGTGGACCGCGTCGCTGGTGGTCAACGGGACTCCCGCGCCGGTCCCGCCGGGTGAACCGGGCTGGGACTGGGAGGTCGAGCTGGCCGCTGTGGTGGGGCGTCCGCTGAAGGCCGCGGACCCGGCGACCGCGCTGGCCGGTGTGTTCGGCTACGCCGCGTTCAACGACCTGTCGGCGCGGGCGCACCAGATGCACTCCCGGCTGTGGACGGTCGGCAAGAACGCCGACGCGAGCGGCCCGATCTCGGAGATCGTCACAGCCGACGAGACCGGCGACCCCGCTGCCGGCTGGCGGCTGACCACCGTCGTGAACGGCGAGACGATGCAGGACGGCAGCACCGCGGACATGGTGTTCGGCGTCGGCGAGCTGCTGGCCTACCTGTCCGAGGTGATCACCCTGCAGCCCGGTGACGTCGTCGTGACCGGCACCCCGGACGGCGTCGGGTTCAAGCGCACCCCGCCGCGTTACCTGGTCGCCGGGGATTCGGTGACCGTCGCGGTGGAGAACGTCGGGTCGGTGACCACGCCGATCAGCTGAGAGACCGCGGTGCGTGTCCGATGGCGACAAAGGTCACGATGAAGGTGCGCAGGCACTCGCGACACTCCCACTCGACGTCGGCCGGGTCGGGTACCGGCCAGAGCGCCTGCCCGCCGCAGTAGGGACAGTAGAAGAACTCCACGTCCGGCCGGCTCCTCAACGTCACATCAGCGCCGACTGGTCGGCCCGACGTACCCAATCCCCAAAGGTCTCGCCGGCGGTCCGCTCGGCGTCGAACCGCCGGATGAGCCGCTCCAGGTAGTCCGGAAGATCCTCGGCCGCCTGGCGCAGTCCGCGGACCTTCCGGCCGAACCCCTCGTCGGCCGACAGCCCACCACCGAGCTGGATCTGAAAACCCTCGACCTGACTACCGTCGTCGCGGGTGACGAGCTGACCGCGCAGCCCGATGTCGCCGGTCTGGATGCGCGCGCAACTGTTCGGGCAGCCGTTGAAGTTGATGGTGATCGGCTGGTCGAAGCCGGGCAGCCGTCGCTCCAGTTCCTCGATCACCCGGGCGGCGCGGACCTTGGTGTCGACGATCGCCAACTTGCAGAACTCGATGCCGGTGCACGCCATCGTCTGGCGTCGGAACGTACTGGGTCGTGCGCTCAACCCCCACTCCTGGACATCGGCGACCAACCCGTCGACCTGCGCCTCATCGACGTCGAGCACGATGAGCTTCTGTTCGATCGTGGTGTGCAACCGGTGCGCCCCATGCGCCTCGGCCGGGCCTTGGCTCGCGAGCGGCGGTAGCCGTAGTCACGGAAGATCGAGGTCACTCCCACCCAGGTCTCCGCGACATCACTTTCTGCGATGAACACTCCGAGCCGCCGCCCGAACATCGGGTTGGTCGACAGGCCACCGCCGACCCACAGGTCGAACCCCGGGACACCGTCCGGACCGACGACCCCGACGAACGCCACGTCGTTGATCTCGTGGATCGTGCAGTGCTCGGCAGCTCGCGACTGGCCTCGTCGATGCCCTTGACACCCTGCGAGCCGTTCGACCACAACGGCCCGCTCCATCGGTGCCCGGGTGCACCGGCACCGTGCAGCATCCTGGAAGTGCGCGGCTACGGTGCACTCGACCAGCGGCCCCGGGGCATCGCAGCCATCGAGCGCACCACTGCCTGGCGTCCGCGCCGCCGCGGGGCGCGTAGGCATTCTCTCGATGAAATCATGCGGACCATCCGCGCCACGGCGCGCATGGCCGACACCGAGCCGGGTCGGCGAGAGGTGCACCGGCACCTGATCCTGCGAAAGGACATCGTGGTGACCAGAACCAGACGACTGGCGCTCGCTGCGGGCGTCTTCTACCTTCTGACGTTCGCCTTCTCGATCCCGGCGTACTTCCTGTATGAGCCGGTGTTGACCGACCCCGCGTACATCATCGGCAGCGGTGGCGCCGACACGCGGATCATCCTCGGCGCCGTCCTGGAGATGCTGACCGCGCTCGCGGGCATCGGGACGGCCGTGGCGGTGTACCCGGTGGTCAGACGGCAGAGCGAAGCCGCGTCACTCGGCTTCGTCACCACTCGAATGTACGAGGCGGCGGTGATGATCATCGGCGTCATTGCGCTGGTCTCGATCGTGAGCCTGCGTCAAGCCGGCCCCGCCGCCGGCACCGACGGCACGGCGATGGTCGCCATCGGCCAGGCCCTTATCGATATTCGCGACCAGACGGCCCGTTTCGGACCGGGCTTCGTCCCTGCGCTCAACGCGCTCTGCTTCGGCTACGTGCTGTACCGCTCGCGCCTCGTGCCCCGCATCATTCCGGCACTGGGACTCATCGGCGCGCCGCTGCTCCTGGCGTCGGTGATCGGAGAGATCTTCGGGCTGCACGACCAATCGGTGTTCGCGGCCGTCGCGCTGGTCCCGATCTTCTTCTGGGAGCTCTCGGTCGGTCTGTGGATGACGTTCAAGGGCTTCAATCCCTCGGCGTTGACGGCGCTTGGTTTCGACGCGAAGGAGGGTGGAGGCGGGCGAATCGCGGAAGCGACATGACGAGATGACAGATCAGTTATGCGCGCCCCAGCCGTGACGGCGGCGGTCCGTCACCGGCGATCCTGCTCGCCGTCCCGCCGCAGGATCTGCGCCACCACCCGCATCAGCATGGCCGACGACAGCACCAGCCCGATGTAGCCGACCGCCGTCAGCGCGCCGGTCTCCCGATCCGGGGCGGACACGGCCACCCCGACCAGCATCAGCGCGGACGCCATGAGCCCGACCGCGGCGACCACCGCGAACAGCACCTGGTCGATCCACGCGGTCAGATGCGTCCGGCTCTGGCCGGTGAAGGCCTCCACGTGCAGCCGCACCCGACCGGCACGCAGCTGCAGCGCGATGTCCTCGGTCAGCCCGGGCAGCGCCCGGAACGTCGGCAGGTTGCGCATCAGCTCCTTCTGCGCGATCTCCCGCGGTTCGGACGCCTGCGCGTCGACGGTGGCGCCGAGTTGCGACTGTGCAGCGACGGCCAGGTCCATCCGCGGGTCGACCACCCGCAGCGTGCCCTCCAGGGTGAGCAGCGCCCGGGCCAGCAGGGTAAGCGTTGACGGCACCGGCAACTCGTGCGTGCGCATCACGCCGATGATCTGCTGGAGACTGCGCGGGTCGAACCCGCCGGCGTGCATTTGCTCGGACAGCAGTCGGCTCAACTCCGCCTCCAGCGCCTGGCTGTCCATCGACTCGCCAACCGAGCCGGACATCGACCGCAGGCCACGGGCGATGAGCGCCGGCTGGTGGGTGGCCAGGCCACCGACCATCAGCTGCAGCGCCTCCATCGTCACCGGGTCGATCAGGCCGACCGCGCCGAAGTCGATCAGCCAGAGGGTGCCCTCCCCGTCGATGAGGATGTTGCCGGGGTGC
>JBIOVW010000280.1:0-14500 GCA_044867945.1 Nakamurella sp.
CCTGACGCTCGGTGCGCAGACCGACCACGGATCCGTCAGAGCCCAGGATCTCCACCGGGTTCTCCAGGAAGTGGAGGTGGATCCGGCGGTGCGGACCCGGCTTCGGGTCACGCATGGCCCAGTCGGATAGCACGTCGACCACCATCCGCAGCGACTTGCTGCGGGACAAGGCGGCCTCGGACTCCTCGTCGAACTCCATGCCCTCGGGCGCGACGACGACCTGCACGTTGGGCGAGTGGTCGAGCTCCCGCAGCTCCACCGGGGTGAACTTGGCCTGCGCCGGCCCGCGGCGGGCGAACATGTGGATGTCGGTGATCGTGGAGTCGGCCAGCGCCGCGTGCACGTGCGGCGGGATGTCGGTGGACAGGAGTTCGTCGGCGGTGCGGGCGAGCATCCGGGCCACGTCCAGCCCCACGTTGCCGACGCCGACGACCGCGACCGACCGCTGCTCCGACAGGTCCCAGGTCTGCTCCCGGTCGGGGTGCGAGTCGTAGAAGGCGACGAAGTCGGCCGCGCCGTACGAGCGCCGCAGGTCCTCGCCGGAGATGCGCAACGAGCGGTCCCGCTCGGCCCCGGTGGCGAAGATGACCGCGTCGTAGTAGTGCCGCAGCTCGTCGACCTTGACGTCGACGCCGACGTGCACGTTTCCGATGAAGCGGATGCGCTCGCTGCTCATCACCCGGTGCAGGGCGACGATGATCGCCTTGATGCGCGGGTGGTCGGGGGCGACCCGTAGCGGATCAGCCCGTACGGGGTGGGCAGCCGGTCGAAGATGTCGACCGAGGCCTCGGGGTCCTTGGTGGTCAGGATATCGGCGGCGTAGATGCCGGCCGGTCCGGCGCCGACGACGGCGACGCGAAGGGGCGGTGTCATGCGGCTCTCCAGATCGAGGTTAGGTAACCCTTCCATGGTAGGCAGCGCATGACTCGCGGTGAACCGCAAGTGATCAAGGTCGCAGGCAGGCAACCTGCCCGGCTCATATCTCTGGGGCGATCAGCCGGACCGTCGGGAAGTAGGTCCGGAACCGACGCACATCGCGCGTGAGCAGGGAGAATGCCCCGACTGCGGCATGCGCGCCGATAAAGAAGTCCGGCAGCGGCGTCGTTCGGCTTCCGCCGCGTCGCCGGTAGGTGCGGTACGCCTTGCCGGCAAGGAACGCCGCGACGTAGGGCAGCGGCTCACGGCGGAAGATGTCCGGAGGCAGCGCGTCGTCCAGATCCTCGATCCGGTCGTAGCCGATGGACACCTCGGCGTACACGACCGGGTTGACCAGCACCGGGCCACTTCGCACCGCGGTCGCCAGTGCCTGCGACGACCGATCAAGCCAGACCGGGTCCTGGGTCGCGACGTCCAGCAGCACGCAGGAATCGACGAGCGTGGCGTTCGCCAGGTCAGGCACGGGTCAGCGCGAGGATCTCATCGGTGGACATCCCGGTGGTGGCCGACCCGCGCAGCCGCCCGACGGCCTTGGCGGCCCGATCGTTGTCATTGGGCGGCATCGGGACGATAGTGACCCGTCCATCGGAGATCACGAACTCGACGTCGGTGTCCGGCAGGAGGCCGTACTGCTCCCGGATCGCCTGGGGGATGGTGACCTGCCCCTTGGACGTGATGCGCATGCTTCAACGCTACTCTTACTCAGTCTGGTAGGAGTAAGGATTGATCCCCGCGAAGAATCCGGGGGGCCTCGCCGCCTTGCCTCCGCCCCTCGAGGGATCGTTCGACACCGCCGCCATCCCGGACGAGCTTCGAGCCGACCGGCTGTGATCTATTTCGACTCCTCGGCCCTGGTGAGGCTCGTCAAGGCCGAACCGGAGAGCCGCGCACTCGGGGCGTGGATCGACGAGCGGGCTGCCGACCGGGCGGTGAGCAGCACGCTCGCCAAGGTCGAGGTGCTGGCCGCCGTCCGCCGTGGTGGTGATCGATTCGCGGAGCGGGCACGCACGGTGATCGATGGAGTGGATCTCATCTCGATCTCCGATGAGGTGATCGACTGGGCGGCCGTTCTGGATGCAGGCCTGCGCAGCCTCGACGCCATCCACCTGGCGACGGCCCTGCACATCCGGGGCGCCCTGACCGGCATGGTTGTGTACGGCCGGCGGCTGTTCGGCGCCGCAGCACGATTCGGGCTCGACCCGGTCAGCCCGGGCACCTGACCGCCTCGCTCAGTACCCGCCACCTCCGCCCAGCGACAGCGCGCCGGTCGGGTGCCACACCGTCTTGATCTCCAGGAACGCCCGAAGCCTAGCGGTGCCGGGCATGCGCAGGAAGTCCTGCGGGCCGGGGGAGTACACCCGCTTGACCGTGCCCGCCGCCGCCCGCTCCAGGTCCACCCGGGCGGCCGGAGCAACTCCCGTGAGGTCCAGGGCGTTGACGTCCGCATGCGCGGCAAGGTGCGGGGCCATCTCCAGCGGGTCGCCGGTCAGGACGTTCACCACGCCGCCGGGCAGGTCGGAGGTTGCCAGCACCTCGGCCAACGTCACCGCGGCCAGCGGCGCGGTCTGGGATGCGAGCAGCACGCAGGTGTTGCCGGAGGTGATGATCGGCGCCAGCACGCTGACCAGGCCTAACAGCGGGTCCTCGGGCGGGGCCACTGCTGCCACGACGCCGGTCGGCTCCGGGGTGGAGAACGAGAAGAACGGCCCGGCCACCGGATTTGCGCTGCCGAACGCCGCCGCCAGCTTGTCCGTCCAGCCGGCGTGGTGCACCCACCGGTCGATGGCCGCGTTCACCACACGCCCGTTCGCCGGCCCGCCACCGAGCAGGTCGACGAACTCCGAGCGCCGACCTTCCAGCATCTCGGCGACCCGGTACAGCACCTGCCCGCGGTTGTATGCGGTCGCCCGCGACCACGACCCGAACGCCTTGCGGGCCGCGACGACCGCGTCCCGGGCGTCCTTGCGGGAACCCTGCGCGACGTTCGCCCTGATCGAGCCGCCGACGCCGCCGGTAGCCGGGTAGGTGCGGCCGGATTCCGAGCGGGGGAAGGCGCCGCCGATGAACAGCTTGTAGGTCTTGGTCACCGCCACCCGGTCGGACACGTCAGCCGCGGCCGGTTCGGCCTCGGCCGGGTCGTCGGGTCCGGTCAGCAGGTCGACGGGCACAGATTCGGCGGCCTCGAGCATGCGCGGCTCGTCGTCGGTGTCCAGGTATGCCGCCAGCCCGGCGCGGCCTCCCTCCCGGCCGAACCCGGACTCCTTGTACCCGCCGAACGCCGCGGTCGGGTCGAACCGGTTGAACGTGTTCGCCCAGACCACCCCGGCCCGCAGCGCCGAGGCCATGCCCAGGATCCGGGACCCCTTCTCCGTCCACACCCCGGCCGACAGCCCGTACGGCGTGTTGTTCGCCTTGGTGACGGCCTCGTCGGGCGTCCGGAACGTCAGGACGGACAGCACGGGCCCGAAGATCTCCTCCCGGGCGATCCGCATCGATTGCGACACATTCGTGAAAACTGTTGGTGCGAAGTAGAAACCGCGGTCCGGCAGCGGACAGGGTGACGTCCAGCGGACGGCGCCCTCGGCATCCCCGGCCTCGGTCAGCGACCTGATGGTGGACAGCTGGGTGGCCGAGTTGATCGCGCCGATGTCGGTGTTCTTGTCCATCGGGTCGCCGACCCGCAGGGTGGCGATCCGGGCCCGGAGCTTGCCGATCACCTCGTCGGCGACCGATTCCTGCACCAGCAGACGGGATCCCGCGCAGCACACGTGGCCCTGATTGAAGAAGATGCCGTTGACGATGCCCTCGACGGCCTGGTCGATCGGTGCGTCGTCGAAGATGATGTTCGCCGCCTTGCCGCCCAGTTCCAGGGTGATCTTCCGGCCGGTGCCGGCCAGCGACGCCTGGATCTGCCTGCCCACTTCGGTGGAGCCGGTGAACGCGACCTTGTCGATGCCCGGGTGGTTCACCAATGCGGCGCCGATGTCGCCGGCCCCGGTCACGATGTTCACCACCCCCGGCGGGAGGTCCGCGTCGGCGATGATCTCGGCCAGCACCAGGATCGACAGTGGCGTGGTCTCAGCGGGTTTGATCACCACGGTGTTCCCGGCGGCCAGTGCCGGGGCGATCTTCCAGGCGGCCATCAGCAGCGGGAAGTTCCACGGGATGACCTGCCCGGCCACCCCGAGCGGCCGCACAACCGGCCCGTACCCCGCGAACCCGAGCTTGTCGGCCCAACCTGCGTGGTGGAAGAAGTGCGCGGAGGCGGTCGGCACGTCGACGTCCCGGGACTCCTTGATCGGCTTGCCGTTGTTCAGGGTCTCCACGACGGCCAACTCGCGGGAGCGTTCGGCGATGCCGCGCGCGATGCGGAACAGGTAGGTGCCACGCTGCGCCGGGGTGAGCCGGGACCAGGGTCCGTCGAAAGCGGTCCGCGCGGCACTCACGGCGTCGTCGATGTCGGAAGTGCTGGCCGTACTGATTGTAGCCAGCGGTTCCTCGGTCGCCGGGTTGATCGTCTTGACGTCATCGCCGCGACCGTCGACGAACCGTCCGCCGACGAACATCTGGTAGCGATCGCGCAGCCGACCGATCGCGGCCGACTCCGGCGCCGGCGCGTACTCCCACTCCAGGTGTGCCATCAGTCCACCGTCACGTAGTCGGCGCCCGAGTAGTGACCCAGCCTGTGCGTGCGCCGTTGCAGCAGCAGGTCGTTGAGCAGGCTGGAGGCGCCGAAGCGGAACCAGAAGGGGTCCAACCATTCCGGCCCGGCGACCTCGTTGACCGCGACCAGGTAGCGGATCGCATCCTTGCTGGTGCGGATGCCGCCGGCGGGTTTGACCGCGCGCCGCTCGCCGGTCTGGTCGTGCCAGTCCCGGACCGCCTGCAGCAGCACGTGGGTCACCGGCAGGGTGGCGGCGGGAGCGACCTTGCCGGTGGACGTCTTGACGAAGTCGCCGCCGGCCAGCAGCGCGAGCCAGGAGGCGCGGCGGACGTTGTCGTAGGTGGCCAGCTCGCCGGTCTCCAGGATCACCTTCAGTCGAGCACCGCCGCAGGCCTGCTTGACCGCGACGATGTCGTCGAACACCTCCCCGTACCGGCCGGCCAGGAAGGCGCCCCGGTCGATCACCATGTCGATCTCGGTGGCACCGGCCTGCACCGCGACCGCGGTGTCCGCCAGCCGCACCGCCAACGAGGTTCGGCCGGTGGGAAACGCCGTGGCCACCGAGGCGATCCCGATCGACGTGCCGGCCAGCGCGGCGACCGCGGTGGCCACCATGTCCGGGTAGATGCACAGGGCGGCGACCTGCGGGGTGTCCAGCTGATCCGGGTCGGGCCGGCGGCCCTTCGCGGCCAGCGCGCGGACCTTGCCGGGGGTGTCCGCCCCCTCCAGGGTGGTCAGGTCGATCATCGAGATGGCCAGGTCGATCGCGGCGAGCTTGCTGGCCTTCTTGATGGACCGGGTGGCCAGGCCGGCGGCGCGCTGTTCGAGCCCGACCGGGTCGACTCCCGGCAGTCCGTGCAGGAACCGGCGCAGGGATGACTCGTCGCGGGTCACGTCGGCGAGATGGGCGGGCAGTGCCTCGGTGATGGCAGCCATGGCGCCATCCTAGGTCCGGGCGACAGATACGGTTCCTGTCGTGACCGCCGCCTGGACGTCCCGCATCCCCGACAACCTCGACGTCACCGTCGTGGACCATCCGTTGGCCGCGGCCCGGCTGTCCACCATGCGGGACATCCGCACCGACAACGCGGCGTTCCGGGCCGCGCTGCGTGAGCTCACCCTGATGCTGATCTACGAGGCGTCCCGCACCCTGGTGATCCGGCTGGAACCGATCGAGACGCCGATGTCCCCGACCCTGGCGATCCGGCTGGCCAACCCGCCGCTGCTGGTGCCGGTGCTGCGGGCGGGGCTGGGCATGGCCGACCAGGCGCACGCGCTGATCCCCGAGTCGCAGATGGGGTTCGTGGGCCTGGCCCGGGACGAGCAGACGCTGCTGCCCACGCCGTACATGGAGTCGCTGCCGGAATCGCTGGCCGACCGTCCGGTGTACGTGCTCGACCCGATGCTGGCCACCGGCGGCTCGATGGTGCACACCATCGAGCTGCTCACCGGCCGGGGCGCCACCGACGTGACGGCGATCTGCGCGCTCGCCGCGCCGGAGGGCCTCGCGACCCTGGCCGCGGCCGACCTGCCGGTCCGGGTGGTCACCGCGTCGGTGGACGAGCGACTCAACGACATCGGCTACATCGTCCCGGGGCTGGGCGATGCGGGGGACCGGCAGTTCGGCGCGGTGTAGCTGTCGCGCCCGGACCGGCCCGCCGGTTCACATCCCGTTCTGTGTGATGATGCGGGTCCGGATTCCGGGACGACGGACGAGGGTGGCATCGATGGTGACGGGTGTGCGGATCCGCGGGTTGCTCGCAGTGCTGGGTGCCGGCGTGCTGCTGGTCGGGCTCACCGCGTGCGCCTCCGGCGGGTCGGCGGGCGGCGGCGGGACCACGTCGGCCTCACCGTCGCCGACGGCGGACTCCGGATCGGCCCAGCCGTCGGGAAAGGCCGGTGGCAGCGAACTGGACGGGGCGAGCTTCGTCGCCACCGAGGTCACGGGCACCCACACGATCGCGCCCAACTCGACGATCACCCTGACGTTCGACGGCGGATCACTGTCGGCCAACGCCGGGTGCAACACCATGGCCGGTCGGTACACGGCGACCGGCGGCACGCTCACCGCGCCCCAGTTGGCATCCACGATGATGGCCTGCGACGAGGCGTTGATGACGCAGGACGCCTGGCTCGCCGAGTTCCTCGCGTCCGGCCCCACCTACACCCTCGAGGACGACACGCTCACCCTGACCAACGGCACCGACACGATCGTGCTGGGCCCGGCGCCCAGCGGCGCGCAGGCGCTGGAGTCGACCGGGTGGAAGGTCACCGACGTCGTGACCATCACCGATCAGGCGAACACCACCAGCGCGGTCGACCCCAGCCTTACCGCCTGGATGCGGTTCGAGGACGGAGAGGTGGCGTTCAACAATTCCTGCAACATGGGCGGCGGCTCCGTCGAGATCGGTGACGACACCCTGACTTTCGGGGAGCTGCGGAGCACGCTGATCTTCTGCGACGGACCCAGCGGCGAGCTGGAACAGACCATGTCGGCGGTGCTGCAGGGCGAGACGACCTACTCGATCACCTCAGGCGGTGGCACGCAGTTCCTGCGGATCATGTCCGCGGACGGCACGACCGGGCTCGGGTTGACCGCGGACGACAGCGTGGGCCAGGACGCGTTCCCCACCGCCTCGCCGTCCCCGACCGCGACCTCCTGACACATGCTCAGAGCCCGATCACACCGGCCACCTCCGCGCGCAGCCGCTCCAGGTCGGCGACGGCCGCCGCGCGCAGTGCGGACAGGGCGGCGTCATCGGTGCCTTCACCCACCGGGGCGCGAACCTGCAGATAGCACTTGAGTTTCGGTTCGGTGCCGGACGGCCGGACCACCACCCGCACGCGTTCGGTCCGCCACCGCAACCCGTCGGTGCGGGGCTGCAGGTCGGTCGACTCGGTGAGCGGGTCGTCCAGCAGCGAGGTCGGTGGGTCCTGTCGCAGACGGGCCATCGCCGCAGGGATGAGGGCCAGGTCGTCGACCCGGATCGACAGCGGGCCGGTGACGTACAGCCCATGCGCCCTCGCCAGCTCGTCCAGCCGGTCGGGGATCGTCCGGCCGCCGGCCCGGAGTTCGGCCACCAGCTCGCAGGCCAGGACCGCGGCGGAGATGCCGTCCTTGTCCCGCACGTGGTCCGGGTCGACGCACAGGCCCAGCGCCTCCTCGTACCCGAACACCAGCCCGGTGCCGGCCCCGTCACCGGCGCGGACGATCCACTTGAAACCGGTGAGGGTCTCGTCGTACCGGGCCCCGTGCCCGGCGGCGATCGATTGCAGCAGTTCGCCGGACACGATGGTGGTGGCCACCAGCGGGTCGGGCCGGGTCGTGCGGTCCAGGTGGCGCAGCAGGTGGTCGCCGAGCAGCGCGCCGGTCTCGTCGCCGGTGAGCATCCGCCACCCGCCACGGTCGAGCACGCCGACCGCGCACCGGTCGGCGTCCGGATCCAGCGCCACCGCCACGGCCGCGCCGGTTCGATCCGCCAGCGCGAGCAGCAGGTCGGTCGCGCCGGGCTCCTCCGGGTTGGGGAACGGCACGGTCGGGAAACCGCCGTCCGGCACGGCCTGTTCGGCCACCACGTGCACATCCGGGAAGCCGGCCAGATGCAGGGCCTTGACGGCGATCTCGCCCCCGACGCCGTGCATCGGGGTCAGCGCGACGGTCATCGTCGGGTCGGTACGGGCAGGGCGGGCCAGGCTCGCGGCCCGGTCCAGGTAGTCGGTCACCACCCGATCCGGCCACGGGAGAACCGCGCCGGTGGACCGGGGGCCGACCGTCAGCGGGCCTGGACGCTCGCCCGCCCGCAGCACGTCGATCGAGCGGGCCGCCGGCGCCCGCGCGATGGCGTCCTCGATCCGCGCGTCCTGCGGCGCGATCAGCTGGCTGCCGCCTCGCAGATAGACCTTCAGCCCGTTGTCCTGCGGCGGGTTGTGCGACGCGGTGACCTGCAATCCGGCACTCGCGTCCAGTGCCCGGACCGCGAACGCGGTCAGCGGGGTGGGCAGCGGGCCCGGTGCCAGCAGCACCGAGAACCCCTGCGCCGCCAGCACTCCGGCGGCGTCGGCGGCGAAGTCGGCGGACCGGCGCCGTCCGTCGAAGCCGACGACGACGGTGCCGCCGCGCTCACCCGCGGACTGCAGGTACGCACCGATGCCGTGGGCGGCCCGGCGGACCACGGCCAGGTTCATCCCGGCCGGCCCGGCGCGCAGCGGCCCCCGCAGGCCCGCGGTGCCGAACGTCAGGGGCGCGGCCATCCGATCGGCGAGATCGGCCACGGCATCGGCGTTTCCGGCCATGGCGGCGGCCAGTACCCGTTGCAGCTCCAGGCGGTCCTGGTCCGACGGGTCGTCGGCGATCCAGCGCATCGCCCGGTCCCGCAGGTCGGGGGTGAGCCGCCCGGGCGCCGTCACGCCCTCGTCACCAGCTCCGCAAGCAGGTCACCCATCCGCCCGGCGGCGGCCCGGCCGGTGGCCAGCACCTCCTCGTGGTTCAGCGGCTCGCCGGTGATCCCCGCTGCCACGTTGGTGACCAGCGACAAGCCGAACACCTCCACATCGGCGGCCCGCGCGGCGATCGCCTCCAGCACGGTCGACATCCCGACCAGGTCGGCGCCCAGGACCCGCAGCATCCGGATTTCCGCGGGAGTCTCGAAGTGCGGGCCGGGCAGCTGCGCGTAGATCCCCTCCGTCAGCGTGGGATCGATCTGCAGGGCCAGTGCGCGCAACCGCGGGGAGTACAGGTCGGTCAGGTCGACGAACGTGGCGCCGGTCAACGGGGACGCCGCGGTCAGGTTCAGGTGGTCCGAGATCACCACCGGATCACCGGGTTTCATGCCCTCTCGGATACCGCCGGCGGCGTTGGTGAGCACGATCAGCCGGGCGCCGGTGGCCGCCGCGGTGCGCACCGCGTGCGCCACGCCTGCCACTCCGCGGCCCTCGTACAGATGGGTGCGGCCGAGGAAAACCAGGGCTCGCTTGTCACCGACCGGGACGGAACGGACGCGTCCGGCGTGCCCCTCGACGGTGGGCCGGGCGAATCCGGGAAGGGTGGACACGTCCAGCTCGGCGGTCGCCGAGCCGAGCCGCTCGGCGGCGGGCAGCCAACCTGAGCCCATGACGAGCGCGATGTCGTGGTGCAGGACGCCGGTGGCTCGGGCGATGGCGGACGCGGCCTCCTCGGCGGTGGCACGGGCTTCGGTGGCGGCGTCGACGGACATGCCCGGAGCGTAGTCGGGATGAGCGGTGCGGCCACCTGAGCCGTTCCGGGGTCAGAGGTCGGGTGCTGCCGGGGTGGCCGCGGCCTGCGCGACGACCACGGCGACCGGAGCGGCGGCACTGTCGTCGGCCGCGTCGGCGATCAGCCGCACCGCGAGGAATCCGGCGATGGCGGCGAGCACGGCCACGATGACGGCGGCGACGACCCGGGTCCGGGTGGACGTCTCCGGCGCCTGGTCCGGCAAGGGGGGTAGTACGGCGGCGTCCGCCTGGGCCCAGGGCGGGGGAGGCAACGGCTCCGCCCTGGCCGCGAATCCCGGCCCGGCCTGCCCGGCGGCCTGCTGGATGCCCGGCAACGGGATGTGTCCGGACAGTTGCCCGGAGTCGACCGGTGGCGGCGCCGGGCGGCCGGCGAACGGCGCATCGGCGGGGGCGCTCGGCCGTTGGGTGGCGTGCAGCGGCGCCCCGGTGGTGGCGGGAGCCGGTCCGCGCGGGTCACGTTGGGCGCCGGGCCCGGGCGGAATGCTCTGCGCGGGGGGTGGGGCGGGCTGCGCGGCGCTCGATCCATCGCCCGCCGACGGCACGGGATTCGAGCCGGTCGCGGCGTGCCGGCCGAACCCGGGCCACTCGCTCCGGGGAATGCGGGACACGACCGCCAGGTAGGTGCCGGACGGGTCGTCGGCGATCCCGCGCATGACCGGCAGCGCCTTGTCGATCCGCATCCGCAGGTTTGGGGTCTTGACCAGCAGTCCCGAGACCACGGCGCCGAGCCGGCCGGAGTGCGGGTGCGGGGGCACCGGGTCCTTGACCACCGAGGTGAGCGTGGCGATGGCGGTGCCCTGGTCGAACGGCGGCCGCCCCTCCACGCAGGCGAACAGCAGGCCGCCGAGGCTCCAGGCGTCCGAGACCGGGCCGGCCGCGGTGCCGCTGGCCACCTCGGGGGCGATGTAGGCGGGGGAACCCAGGAGCAGGCCGGTGGCGGTCATGGTGTTTTCCGCCGAGCTGCGAGCGATGCCGAAGTCGGTGAGCTTGATCCGCCCGTCGTCGCAGATCAGCACGTTCGCCGGCTTGACGTCGCGGTGGGTGATGCCGGCCGCGTGCGCGGCCAGCAGACCGGAGGCGACGGCCACCCCGATGGTGGCGGCCTGCCCGTCGGGCAGCCGGCCGACCGACCGCAGGATGTCGGCCAGCGAGCGGGAGTGCAGCAGTTCCATCACGATGACCGGCCCGCTGGGCACGGTCAGGATGTCGAACAGGGTGATGACGTAGGGGTTGGAGAGCGCAGCGATGGCGCGCGCCTCCCGCAGGGTGCGCTGCTCAAGCTGGCGTCGCTCGGCGGCCGGCGTGCCGGGCGGGAAGTCGATCTCCTTGATCGCCACGTTGCGGTGCAGCACCAGGTCGGTGGCCGCCCAGACCGTGCCCATCGAGCCCTTCCCGATGACCGAGTCGAGGCGGTATCGATCGGCCAGCACCCGGGGAGTCGCGGTGCCTCCGGGAGGTGCTGATGCGGTCACCGGACCATGGTGCCAAAGCCGCCTGTGCGACGGACACCGCGAGAGGTGTGGTGTCCGCCGCAGGATCGCCGGTCAGTGTCGATTGTTCGCTCGGCAAGCCTCGCTCAGTGTCGATTGTTCGCTCGGCAAGCCTCGCTCAGTGTCGAGTACGACGCCGGAACAGCAGCGCCGCCCCGACGAAGGACAGCGCCAGCAATCCACCCGACCACGCCACGGCGAGCCAGCCGCTGGAGCCGATCGCGGTGCCGGTGAGCAGGCCACGGACCGTCTCGATCACCGGAGTCACCGGCTGGTGCTCGCTGACCGCCCGCAACACGCCGGGCATGGTGTCGGTGGGCACGAAGGCGCTGCTCAGGTAGGGCAGGAACAACATGAAGAAGCTCATGATGCCGGCCGACTCGACGCCTCCGGCGAGCAGACCGAGCGCCGCCGCGAGCCAGGAAAGGGCCAACACGTAGAGCAACAGCACACCGCCCGCGGCCAGCCATTCGGGCAACGAGGCGGTCGGCCGGAAGCCGCAGACGAAGGCGGCCGCGAAGACAACGACGGCGGCGAGCGTGTTGCGCGCCACACTGGCCACCACGTGCCCGGTGAGCACCGAGGACGAACGGATCGGCAGGGTCTGCAGCCGGTCGATCATGCCCTCGTGCATGTCCTTGGCCACCGACATCGCGGTCGTCGAGGCGCCGTACCCGACGCACAGCAGGATGATCCCCGGCACCACGTACGTCACGTACTCGGTGCCGGTGGTGATCGCGCCGCCGAACACGAAGACGAACAGCAGCATCAGCATCACCGGCAGCACGATCGACATCAGCAGCGTGTCCGCGTCGCGACGGGTCAGCCGGACGCTGCGGCCGATCAGCGTCGCGGTGTCGGCCAGGTATATCGCCGTCATGCCGAAACCTCCTGCAGGGTGCGCTCTTCGGTAAGTGCGCGATGGCCGGTGAGGGTGAGGAAGACGTCGTCGAGGGTGGGGGAGTGCTCGGTGACGGTTCCCAGGGGCACGCCGTCCAGTCGACCCAGTAGTCGGCGCAGGTCGTCCGCGGAGCCGTCGGAGGGCACGCTGACGGTGCGCGCGTCGGCATCGGCGGTACCGTGCGCGAGCAGGTCCCGGCCGCGCGCGAACGCGTCCGCGGACGGGAAGGTGAGCACGAGCCGGCTGCCGCCGACGCTGCGCTTGAGCTCCGCGGCGGTGCCCCGGGCGGCGACCCGGCCGCCGTCGATCAGCAGGATCTGATCGGCCAGCCGGTCGGCCTCCTCCAGGTACTGGGTGGTCAGCACCACGGTGGTGCCGTCGTCGACGAGTTCCCGGATGGCCGACCACATGTCCAGCCGGCTGGCCGGATCCAGGCCGGTGGTGGGTTCGTCGAGGAAGATCACCCGCGGCCGGCCGATCAGGCTCATCGCCAGGTCCAGACGGCGGCGCATGCCACCCGAGTAGGTCGACACCCGCCGGGAGGCGGCTGCGACGAGATCGAACCGGTCGAGCAGACGATCCGCCCGCCGCCGGGCCTCGTCGCGCCCGAGATGCATGAGCCGGCCGATCATCACCAGGTTCTCCCGGCCGGTCTGCCCGCCGTCCACGGCGGCCGACTGGCCGGTCAGGCTGATCGCGGCCCGGACCCGCCGCGGCTCGCGGACCACGTCGTGCCAGGCCACCCGAACGGCCCCGGCGTCCGGCCGGAGCAGCGTGGTCAGGATCTTCACGGTGGTGGTCTTGCCCGCACCGTTGGGGCCCAGGATGCCCAGTACCGAACCCTCGGGGACGGCGAAGTCCACCCCCGCCAGCACCGGGATCGCGCCGAAGGACTTCCGCAAGCCCTCCACCTCGACAATCATCAAGCCACTCCCTTCTGCGTAATGCATACGCAGCGCGTATGTTGTACGCAGAAGCGTAGCATGTACGCAGTAAATCGCGACACTGAAATACACTCCTCGGGCGATGAGCGAACAAGAGTCGGAGCGGGATCGGATCCCGCGCAGCGTGGCGCTGCTCTGGGGTCTTCGGCAGCCCACCCGCCGGGGGCCCAAGGCGGGGCTGAGCGTCGAACAGATCACCCAGGCGGCCATCGAGGTCGCCGACGCCGAGGGGCTGGCCGCGGTGTCGATGGCCCGGGTGGCGCAGCAGCTGGGCGCCGGCACCATGTCGCTGTACCGGTACATCGCCAGCAAGGACGAGTTGCTCCTGTTGATGAGCGACGCGGCGTTGACCGCACCGCCCGCGCCGCCGGAGGGCGCGGGATGGCGGGAGGCGCTGCGGCACTGGGCATACGCGGTCCTCGCCGAACTGCGCCGGCACTCCTGGTACGTGCAGATCCCCCTGGCGGGCCCGCCGACCGGGCCGCGCAACCTCGCCTGGTTCGATGCCGCTCTGCGCACGCTGGCGGAAACGGGCATGGCATCCGGCGACCAGGTGATGGCCGTGATGACCCTGATCACCTTCGTCCAGGGGGAGGTACGGATGACCGCGGAGCTGATCGCGGCGGAGGAGGCGGGAGCGCCGGGTGCCGGCGAGATCTATGGCGGAGCAATCGCGTCATTGATCGACCCGGTCACCTACCCGGCCCTGTCCGCGGCGGTCGCGGAAGGCATCTTCGACGACGACCGGCCGGCGGCCGACCAGGTCGGCGACGACATCGGTGCCTCGCTGGAAATCGTCCTGGACGGGATCGCGGCGCTGATCGAGCGGCGGGCCGGGGTGCCGCCGGTCAGGTGACGGTGCGCCCAGCGAGGCCGGTGGCGCGTCACCGCTCGCGATCGAAGGCCCGCAGGATCTCGTCGGCGGCGCCGGGCGCGGGCAGGGTGCCGGCCAGCACCTCCGCCCGGATCCGGGCCGCGGTGTCGGCCACCGCCGCGGACCGGCGCAGCCGTTGGTCGAGCTCGTCCCGCACCAACGACCAGGCCAGGTCCCAGCGTTGCCCGGACCGCTTGTCCGCCAGGCCGTCCGGGCCCAGCGACGCCCGATGCCGGAGCACCGCGGCCCACACCTCGTCGATGCCGTCGCCGGTCAGCCCGGAGCAGGTGAGCACCGGCACCGACCAGGGCGTCGGACCGTGCCGGGCGGACGAGGCCGAGTGCCGGCCGTGGACCAGGCGCAGCGCTCCGGACAGGTCCTTGGCCGCGGCCTTCGCCTCCACCACCCGGTCGCCGTCGGCCTTGTTGATGGCGATGA
>JBIOVW010000281.1:0-4592 GCA_044867945.1 Nakamurella sp.
CGAAGACGGCTCCACTCCGGCTCGGGCTGTGCTGCACCACCTCGCGGCGGCTGGAGGTGGTGGTGGCAAAGGCCCCGAGGCCCTAGCGATCCTTTGGCGATCCTTTGGGGCCCAATCTCTGACGCCAGTCTTGAGTTCTGCTTGACGTTCGTCCCGGACCGGCGCAGTCTGTCGGTAGGGCCGCATCTTGCTCCAAACCCTTGATGCACAAGGCATCCACGTCGCGTAGGGCGACCGGCCTGACCCAACGGAGTCGGGATTTCAGCGCAGTGAGGGCGACCTGAACAACATGGCTGGGTCACACCAGCAGCGGAAACTCGTCGCCAGCGCGCAGCGCGGCCATGTTGTCGTCCCCAGCAACGGGTGAATAGCATCGTCACTCCGCCCCGCACCTTGGCGGTCAGAGGCGAAGCCTCACTGGCTAGGTCGGAGCCCAGCAGCACGTACCACTCGTCGGCGAGCCGCCCGTCCACACTGGCCCAGATCTTGCCGACGACCGTATCCGGCGGGAATGGCGGTGGCGTCCGGAATCCGGGCGCCACCGCTGCCGCCTCGCGTGACCGCAGTGCCCCAAGCCGCGAGCCACTTGCTCCTTAGCCTCGCTCTTTCGTGCGCCCAGCGGAACAGGAGGTTCATCGTGGAGCAGTAGGTGAGTCTCGTGTTCGTCAGCTCGTCGTTGCCTGCCGGTGGGAGTCCGGTCCGGGTAGCTGCCAGGAGGCCCGGTAGCAGACTGGCGGCGTCGGGGGGAAACGTCCGGCGTCGAAGCCCAGTGTCGAAAGCCCTTGTGGGGGAAGCGACTGAGCGGTCCGTAGCATCACGCGAAGCCTGCGGCGTCGTTACAGGTCCACCCCGGGTGGGGTGGGTGAAGGCAGTGCCGAGCCCGCGAAATCGGGGCGAAGGCCATGGTAGCGGTGAAGACCCTGGAGGTGCAGCCGTGAGGGACTGCCCGGCGTATGGGGCGCGGAACGTTCAGATGGTGGCGGCGGGGACTGGGGAGGCCCTCCCCGGCCCGGGGACCTGCGGATAGATGTCCTCGGAAGCGTCGGCTCCTATAACCGGTGATCCCGGGAAGTGGAGTCGGGTCGGGTGGGCGTCGGAGGCGGCCGTAGTACTGGTGGAGCCGAGCGGACAACACAACCGCCGGTGAGGGAAGGGCCGCTGCTTCGTCGATGCGTCTGGTGTGAAGGAGGGGCCCGGTGAGTGCCCTTGTGGCTAGTCCCGCCGTTGTGGAGTCCCGTGAGCTGCCGGTGGTTGCGGCGAGCCCGGATGACTCGGTCCGTGCCTTGCAGCATGCGCTGTACCGGGCGGCCAAGGCCGATCCCGGGCGTCGGTTCCACTCGCTTCGGGACAAGGTCTACCGCAGGGATGTCCTGGTGCGGGCGTGGGTCAACGTACGCGCCAATGACGGCGCGGCCGGTGTTGACCGGACCACGCTGGCCATGGTCGAGCAGTACGGGGTGTCCCGGCTGTTGGATGAGGTGGCTGGGGAGTTGCGGGATGGGACGTATCGTCCGCTGCCGGCGCGTCGGGTGTTTATCCCGAAGCCGGGGACGGGCGAGCGGCGTCCGTTGTCGATTCCCGCGGTTCGTGACCGCATCGTGCAGGCCGCGGTGAAGATCGTGCTCGAGCCGGTCTTCGAGGCGGACATGGCCGAGTGTTCGTTCGGGTTTCGCCCGCGGCGCTCGGCACACGATGCCTTGCAGGTACTTGTGGATGAGTCCTGGCGGGGCAGGCGGTGGGTGGTTGAGACGGATATCGCGAACTGCTTCGAGGCGATTCCGCACGAGGGGTTGATGCTGGCGGTCCAGGAGAGAGTCAGTGACCAGGGGCTGGTGAAGCTACTGCGCGTGCTGTTGCGGGCGGGCGTCATGGCCGATGGTCAACTGGTGAGGTCCTCGGCGGGCACGCCGCAAGGTGGGGTCGTGTCTCCGTTGCTGGCGAACGTGTACCTGCACCGGATTGACCGGGCATGGAACGTCCGCGAGCACGGGGTGCTAACCCGGTACGCCGATGACCTGGTGGTGATGTGCAAGAGCCGTGAACAGGCCGAGGCCGCGTTGGCGCGGTTGCGGGACCTGTTGGCCGCGTTGGGGCTTGAACCCAAGGAGGCCAAGACGCGGATCGTGCACCTGCAGGTCGGGGGCGAGGGATTTGACTTCCTCGGCTTCCACCACCGACTGGTGCAGGCGCACGGCCGGGTCCGCGGCAGGCACGTCGTCTTTCTGGCCCGGTGGCCCATGAGTAAGGCCATGCAGCGGGCTCGGGACCGGATCAGGGACCTGACTCGACGCTCCCGGTTGCTGCTGCGTGTCGATGTCGTCGTCGAGGACGTCAACCGGTTCCTGCGCGGTTGGGCCGCGTACTTCCGGTACGGCAACAGCGCCGACGCGTTCGACAAGATCAACAGGTACGCACGCGAACGGGTGGCGCTGTTCATCAGCAAACGCCACCGACGAACGCGGGCCTACGGGTGGTACGTGTTGGCCTTCGGGTCCGCGAACGCCCTGGGATTGATCGACCTGACAGGAACCGTCGCCGCACCCAGACCCTTCCGGGCCTGGCGGGTGACACCGAATGCCGGCGGTGAACGACGTCGGGTAAGCCGTGTGCGGGAGAACCGCATGCACGGTTTGACGGGCGGGGGCTGGAAACGGGGCGTAAGCACTGCGCCACCGCGCCAGCCCCCGACCCTACACGGGGTCGCTGCTGGTGGTCGGTAATGTCGGCTTTGGGGTGCCGTGGGTTGTCGTGACGGCGGGCCCCGTGCGCGGTGGGATACGACCGCCGACGTGAACCGTCGAGGTGCGGGGTTGTGTGCGCCCCGGCGGGGGGTGCCGGGCTGATTCGGGGCATGCTGGCGCCCGGGTGGATGGTGGCGGGTGGGGCCGGCGGGTCGGGGATGTGGGTGCTCAGGCGAACGCGGCGCGTATTCGGTGGAACGCTTTGGCGATGTGGCTGGCCCACCGCCAGGTGGCATCGATCCGTAGGTGCATTTGTCGCCCGGAGGTGGTGAGCCGGGCGGCGACGTGCAGGACGCGGTAGCGGAACGCGGCGATCTCGCACCGGGACAGCTCGGGGGTGTCGGGGAAGCCGATGAGCTTGGTCCAGCAGATCAGATCGACCGCGGTCAGCACGGTTTCCAGCCAGGCGGCGTTCTCGTTGAACGCCCGGCAGGGCAGGTTGCGCAGGCCGGTGGCCTTGGTCTGGCGGATCCGGTCTTCGACGCGGGCGTGTTGACGGTGACGCAGTTCCAACCCGGCCACCTGCCCGCGGACCACCCCGGTGGGAGTGTCGGTCAGTATGGCGGTGATCCGATGCCCGTCCACGTCGGTGAAGCTCAACTGCGCGCCTGGGTGCGGGCGTTCCTTGCGCAGGATCAGCCGCGACCCGGTCGGCCAGCCGTCCAGGGTGATCATCCCGGTGGCCTCGGCCACCCACGCCCCCTCGCGCAGCTCGTCGTCGGCTTCCAGCGCCGGGTGCCAGCACGCGTCGGGAATCACGTCGACGATGCGCTGGATCCGATGATCGACCGGGAACCCGAAGGAGAACCCCACCCCCCGGTCCCGGCACGCCGCCGCGAACGCGTGGGTGGCCCCGGCCGAGTCCGAACGGGCCAACAACCGCGGACCGGACGGGTCACCCGGGCGCGGACGGGCCGCCGCCGGCAGCGCGGCCAACGCCATGTCCAGCACGGTGAGGTGATCAGCGGCGGTGTTCGACCCGGCGTTGCCGGCCCGCAGCAACCCGGCCAGCGCCTCCCCCGAGGCGATCTCGGGCCGGTCCAGGAAACACAGCAACGGGTGAAACCCAAACGTGCGTTTCCAGGTCGCTGCCGCGTTCTCCTTCTCGCTGTGCGCGATGGTGATCGTGGCGTCGAAATCCAGCCGCAGCTCCTGGGTCAGGTCCGGGCCCGCCCCGGCCGCCCACGCCGCCGCCCGCGCGTCAGCGCGAGCCGCGCGCAGCAGCGGCAGATGCTCAGGGTCGACCCGGTCCAGCACCCGCCACGTGGTCGGCATCGAGGCCACCGGGCCAAACAGATCTTGCCGGTCGGCCAACACCGCGATCCCGCTGATCGCATCCGCCCCATCAGCCACCGCCACCGCCAGATCGGTGAACACCCGACCCGGCGGATGCCCCGGCACCCCCTCATACGTGTCCAGCAACACGTCGGTCACCCCATCGACCAGCCCGGTGTACTCGGCCACCTCCCGCAGCAGACCCACCCCGGCGTGCGACACCACACCCTGTCCGTCCGCGCTGACCTTGACCCGCCGCAAACCCTTGCTACGCTTCACCCGACAAGTGCCTGTTCTGTGAGTAACTCGGACCTTCGCAAGCCCAAGTTTCCCTTACAGGACAGGCACTTTCACGCACATCACGCCCGTGTCAGCCAGCCGCGTGAAACACGCAGGCTAGTTGCCACGCTGCGGTATGCCGGTAGCTCGCGAGCGACGCGCGTGCGGCACCGAAGGGACGCGCGTGCGGCACTGAGTCGCGGGGCGACGCGCCGGCTGCCGGCTAGGCGCGCGCGAGGATGGCTTGGGTCTCGGCGTTGACCCGGTGCTCGGCGAAGAACGGCAGGAACGGCACGA
>JBIOVW010000282.1:0-20218 GCA_044867945.1 Nakamurella sp.
CCCGGGTCACAACGTTGTGAGCCCGGGCTGACGGCCAATGATCAGCGCACCGAGTCGGACAGGGTGTTGCGGGTACCCGGGCGCAGCAGCACGATCGGGCAGAGTCGGCCGATGACCGAGCGCTCACCGTCGGTGACCAGGCCGAGGCTGGTGTAGGCACGCAGTCCCTCGGGCACGAAGGTGTCCTGCACGTAGAACTCCTCGACCTTGGTGAGCACGTAGTCACCGGGTCGGATGTCCGGCACCGACGCCCCCCACACCTGCCACCAGCCGGGCTCGCCGGGCTGGAGTCTGGGCTGTGCCTCGATCTCGGCACGCACCTCGTCGGTGCCCTTCACAACGTTGTGAGTCATGGCAGCCACACCCACCTCTGCCCGTCCCACACCCAGCCGGGCTGACGCCGGGGTGGCGTGGTCGGGATCACCGTGCACGCGATCCCGAGCAGCAGCAGCGGGATGCCCAGCGGGATCAGGATGATCGTCGCGCACAGCAGCAGCCCGAGCAGGGCGAACCCCATCCCGAGCATGGCGCGCACGCCGGGGGTCACCGGGACCCCTCCCGCCGGGCGTCCAGCCAGAACAGCAGCCGAAACCCGGCGCTGGTGACGAGCACGAAGAATGCGGCGGTGAGCCAGAACAGGGTCATCGCTTCGCCGCCATCCGCCGGTACTCGCGCATGAACGCGGCCTTGACCGGCTCCGGGTAGGTGATCCGGGTCCCGACGGTCAGCCGGGCGGCACCGTACTGCGCGCCGTGCTCCCGGCACAGGAACCCCCACCGGCCGCCGACGGCCGGGCTGTCCCAGACCGCGAGTCGTAGCGGTGCGTAGCCGGAGATGGCGCAGACGTCGCAGGTGCGCGCCTCGCTCAGGCTTGTCGTGCGTAGTGCCATGAGGCACCTTCCTTCCTGCCTGCTGGCGCAGGCAACAGCACCGTTCACAACGGTTGTGAACGGCGGGATATCTGGGAGCAGATACTCCGGATCAGCCTCGCCCGGGAAGGCGAGGCATCACCGCAACCGCTGCTCTCACAACGTTGTGACCTCAGGCGTCGCGCATATCGAACTCCTCGCCGGGCAGGGTCCAGTCGTGGTCGCACTGCTGCAGCGACTCGTCGGTGCCCACGGCCTGGGTCACACAGATGCGCCACGACTCATAGCGCCAGGCGCGCGGGACCGTGGCCCACACCGGACCGTTGCTCCAGGCGACCGTGGGCCCGAACGAGTCGGTGCCCGGGAGCACCGTGCCCACGGTGAAGCCCTCGCCGGGAACGGTGAGCAGGTTGTGGCCGCAGGAGCGGTTGCCCTCGGTCCAGCAGTTCCAGCCCTGCTCGTCCTCGGCCGCGCCGACCTTGTGCACGTCCAGCAGCCCGGCGTTCACAACGTTGTGAGCCGTGCGACTGGCGGTGTACGCCTGCTGGGCGACCACGGTCGCGGTGCCGAACGCGCTCACGGTGAGCGCGGTGCCTGCGACCACGACGGCCGCCTTGCCTGCCTTGTTCATACGTGCCTTCCTTCCCCCACGCTGGCGCGTGGGACCGTGCGTCGAACCGACGCAAGCCGTCCGGACGATCCGGGCGGCCAGCGCCGGTCCCGGCTCACAACGTTGTGAACGGTGCGAGTCGGGCCGGTGTCGTGCGGTCAGACCTCATCCAGCGGCAGCCCGGTCCATGCGTCGGTGGGGCAGCAGCCGCCGCACAGCGGCAGCCCGGACGCGAGGGCCTCGGTCCGGGTCAGCGCCGCGCCCATGCTCGCGCCGGGAGCGACCAGACCGCAGTCGCCGGTGTGGATCCGGCAGGCGTCGCCGGTGTAGGCGATCCAGTGGGTGACCGGTGTGTGTGCCATGTCGTGCCTTCCTTCCTCCCGCTGGCGCGGGAGACGAACAGCGTGCGGGTACCTCCCGACGCAAACGCCCCGGACGCGGATGCCCGGGGCGTCAGCGCCGGTCAGGCGCTCACAACGTTGTGAGTCGTGAGCGCCTGCCGGTGGGTGGGTCAGGACACCGCCTTGAGCGGCGCGGTCTCCTTGGCCGGGGTGGCCTTCGTGGCCTGGGCGGTCTCGGCTGCCAGCATGGCGGTCACCCGGGCGAGGACCTCGGTCTCCTTGACCGAGTAGGTCTCCGCGATGCGGTGGACGCGCTTGAGCATCGCGGAGAGATCGGAGTCGAGCGTGGCCTCGGCCTTGGGCTCCTTGCCCTCGGCCGCATCCTTCTCGGCCTTGAGCGCCTCGCGGCGAGCACGCTCCAGCGCATCGCCCAGGGCACGCAGGGACGAGAACCGCGTCTCGTCCTTGCGCATGGCGTTGACCGTGGCGACCACGGAGCGGCCCTTGCCCGCCTTGGCAGCGGCAAGGTAGTTGAACTCGGTCGCCACCTTGGCGGTGCCGGTCGGATCGTCGGTCGAGTCGACCAACTCCAGCAGCCGGACGGCAGCCTTGACCGCGGTCCAGGCATTGTTGCGCGACCCGGCCGACTTGCCCGGGAGCGTGGCGATGCTCTCGACCACGGTGCGGGCGGAGTCGCCATGCTCGGCGACGATGGTGGACACGAGCACCCAACCGTCACGGATGGCGGACTCGGTGCGGTTGCCGTTGGTGAACGCGCCGATGAACTCGGCAACGTTGCCACGGTCGGCAGCGGTGAATGAAACGGACATGAAACCCTCCAAGGTTTCGAGTGGACTCACAACGTTGTGAATCCGGCGGACCGCCCACGGTTCGGGGCGGAGTGTCAGGGGGCGGAATCGGACCGCCATGGTGTCGTCTCCGTGCGATGGGAGCCCGTCGACCACGCGCCTAGCGCCTGACTTGACCGGCCGGAGAGTGTCGCTCGTCCCTCGCATCACCCGTGGGTGGGGAGTCTTCGCTAGCGCTACCCGTGCTCCGTGCGTCGCTCCTGCCCCCTTCCTAGGGCCGTGGTGCCGCATCCGTGCATGTCTCGGGTAGCGCCAGACGTTGGCAACGTCCGGCCTATGTGCCGGTCTGCTGTTGGCGCAGTGAACGCCCGGGGCAGACTGCCCGTCCATGCGGCCGCGATTCCTGCGACGATCGGCGCGCTATGGTCCGCTGTGGAATTGTGCGACGCGAGAGGGAATGCGCGCCTTGTCCGGCGCCCGGTTCGGGAGAGGGTCGGTATCGCGGGTGCTTAGACCGGTGGGGCCCTCCCGAGCCTTCCTCGCTTGTTCGCTTGTCGTCGTGCAGGAACAACATTGCCATGGTGGCGCCACCAGGTCAAATCCTGCACCCTCCGTAGCGATTCACAACGTTGTGACTCGAACATATGATCGCTTTCGTGCTCAGCCTCGGGGGGCATGGTCACGGAGCGTGACCGGCGGAGCGGACTGCCTATGCATTGTTCCCAAACGGAATACCTGAGTTCCCACCCCGATATCGGGCGTCAGTTACCACATGGTCACCCCATGTCTACGTCATTCTGGAATGCTGGAAGGAGCATTTCGGAATGCCCGGGAAAGACCCGCAGGGCTGGTTCTCAAGACGTACCCCTCCCCAGGGAATTGCCCGAAACCGGACATCTCACCGCTGCTGCTCAGGGCCTGATGGGCGTCCCCGGAGGTTGGATCGCGACCCTGTCGGGTCGGCCAGGGGGTGATCAGGAGCCATCCACGGCAACCAGGTACCCCCTCACCCGCCTTCCGGGTGCCAGAATCGCGCCATGGGACGACCCTCCAAGGGGATCCGGCGCAAGATGTGCGCCCGGGTGCCCCCGCTGCTGCTCGCCGAGGTGGTCCAGGAGGCCGATCGTCGGATGATGACGCTCAACGACTGGATCTGCGAGGCCATGCGCTCACACCTGGCCCAGTCGCGGAAGGTGGATGACCGTGCCCGCGCAGTATGAGTTGACCACGACCCTGGCGGACATCTCGACGCTCAAGCCGCACCCGGCGAACCCTCGGGTCGGGGACATCGACGCCATCGCCGCCTCTCTGCGGGCCAACGGACAGTTCAAGCCGATCGTCGTCGCCGCCGATGGAACCATCCTGGCCGGGAACCATACCTACATGGCGGCCCTGGAGGTGGGTTGGACGCGCATCGCGGTGGTCACGGTTCCAGTTGATCCGTCAAGTACCGAGGCGGTCCGGATCATGCTCGCCGACAATCGCACCTCCGACCTGGCCCGCTACGACGAGGGCAGCCTGCTCTCGCTGCTGGCCGGGCTGGACGCCGACGGTGGGCTGGTCGGCACCGGGTACACCGACGACGACCTGGCCAATCTGCTCAAGAGCCTGGACACCGACCTCGACTTCGGCGAGGGCGGGCTGGTTCCGTTGCACCGACAACCAGATCGGTGCCCGAACTGCGGCTTCGACCTGACCCACCAGGAGCCCTGATGCCCAGTCCGGTCCCCAGTCACCGCCAGGTCCGCGAGCACCGGCAGGGCGCGGCGGCCACCGGGCTGCGGCTGGCCGGGGCGTCCTACCAGGAGATCGCCACCACCCTGGGGATCGCCAACTCCGGTGAGGCCCGGGACCTGGTGGAGAAGGAACTGGCGCTGCGCGCCGACGACGCCGAGGACCGGGCGGTGCTGCGCCGGGAGGAGGCCGAGCGGATCATGCGGGTGCTCCGCTCGCTGTGGGTGAAGGCCACCGACCCGGGCCACCCCGAGCACCTGCCCGCCGCCCGGGTGGCGCTGGCCTACATCGACCGGCACGCCCGGCTGCTCGGTCTGGACGCGCCCACCGAGGTCGTCGTCTACACGCCGACCACCGGCGAGATCGACGCCTGGGTCACTGACATGCTGACCCGACAGCAGGCCGTGGTCGGGGAGGTGGTGGAGGCCGATGTCCTCGCGATCGAGACAGGCGACTGACGCCGACCTGATCGCCGCCGACGCGCTCGCCGCCGAGGTGCTGGCGCAGGATGCCGACGCGCTCACGTCGATCCGGCACCCGGACTGGAAGCGCCGGGCGCTCGGCGGGCTGGAGGTGGACCGGGCGATCGCCACCGCGTCCACCATGCGCTGCGTCTCGTTCCGGATGCCGACCGTGCTGGTCGCCGCCATCGATGAGGCCGCCCGGACCGAGAACCTGGCCCGGACCGCGTTCATCCGCCGGACGATGGCCGCCGAGGTGTCCCGGCGGTTCGGCGGCACCCCGGCGTCCTATGACGACATGACCCCGATGCAGGCCCGGCCGCCGCGCAGGCCGCTGAGCACATGAGCATCGACCCGGAGGCGTTCAAGCGCTGGACCCCGGCCGCCCAGGAGCGCGCGCTGGCGATGCTGCAGGCGCAGCAGAACACCAGGTGGCGGCCGTTCTACTGCCCCACCGCCTCCTGTCCGGGCGCCCCGCACGGCGACTGGACCTGGAGCCACGCCCGGCCCGACCAGCGCCCGCCCGCGGACCGCACCTGGCTGACCTGGCTGCTCAAGTCCGGGCGCGGCTCGGGCAAGACTCGGGCCGGGAACGAGATCACCCACCGGATGAGCGAGAAGGTGCCCCGGATCGGGCTGATCGGCGCCACCGCCCCGGACATCCGCGACATCATGCTGGAGGGCGAGTCCGGGCTGCTCAACATCTTCCCGCCCGGCAAGCGCCCGCAGCACGAGCCGAGCAAGCGGCGGCTCACCTGGCCCAACGGCTGCGTGGCCACGCTGTTCTCCGCCGAGGAGCCGGACCGGCTGCGCGGCCCGGAGCACTACTTCGTCTGGGCCGACGAGCCCGCGCACTGGCCGCTGGTCCAGGAGTGCTGGGACAACATGACCTTCGGGCTGCGCCTGGGCGAGCAGCCGCGCGTCGTGGCGACCACCACGCCCAAGCCTCGACCCTGGCTCAAGACATTGCTGGCCGATCCGACGACCAGATTGAGCGTCGCCTCGACATACGACAACCTGGCCAACCTGTCGCCGGTGTTCGCCGAGCGGATCATCGCCAAGTACGAGGGCACCCGGCTGGGCCGCCAGGAACTGCACGCCGAGATCCTCGATGACGTGGAGGGCGCGCTCTGGTCCTGGGAGTTGATTGAAGGTTCACGGATCATCCCGGACCCGGACGCCCCGCTGGCCTACGACCGGATCGTGGTGTCGGTGGACCCGGCGGGCTCGGTGCGTAAGGGCGCCGACGAGACCGGCATCGTCGTGGTCGGCCGGATCGACCGGGACTGCTACGTGCTGGCCGACCGGTCCGGGCACTACTCGCCGATCGGCTGGGCCGGGGCGGCGATGGCCGCCTACACCGAGTTCTCCGCCGACGCGATCGTCGCCGAGACCAACTACGGCGGCGACATGGTCACCGCCAACCTGCGGGCCATCGATGAGCACCCGCGGATCCTGCGGGTGCAGACCCGGCGCGGCAAGGCGCTGCGCGCAGAACCGGTGGTCAGCCTCTATGAGCAGGGCCGGGTGCACCACGTCGGCAGCCACGAGGACCTGGAGACGCAGATGACCGAGTGGGTGCCCTACGAGGACCGCGAGTCCCCGGACCGGGTGGACGCGCTGGTGCACGGGATCAGCGAACTGGCCAAGGACCGGGCACCGGCCACGGTGGGCAACCCGGCCCGGCTGCGGCTGGTCGGTGGGCGGCTGCGCTCCGCCGACGGCACGGCGCAGCAGGCCGGTTGACCGCGCGCGCGCTGCAATACTGCGGTGCGGGAGGAACTGTGTGGGGCTACGACTGGCCGACGCTGCTCGCCGCCTTCGTGATCGGCACCATCGCCGTGTCCCGGTTGACCCGGCTGGTGGTCGATGACGACTGGCCGCCGATGCAGTGGTTCCGCCGCGTCTGGGACCGGCATGTGCACAATGCCTGGTCGGTGCTGGTCGAGTGCCCGTTCTGCGTCTCACCCTATCTCGCGGCGTTCAGCATCGGCTGGGCGATCCTGTCCGACTTGCACTGGTCATGGTGGCTGTTCCATGGCTGGCTGGCGGTCTCCTACCTCGCAGCCATGCTGAACAAGAGGGACATCCCCGTGGAGGAGCGTGACTGATGGCCCGCACCCGGACCCGGACCCCGGTCCCCGAGCACAACGCGCTGGTGGCCTCGGCGGTACGGATGCCGCCGGTGCTGCCGCAGGCGACGGCCAAGACCCAGGCGTGGCAGGCGCAGGCGTGGGACTACTACAACCGGGTGGCCGAACTGCGCTTCGTCGCCAACTGGGTGGGCAACGTGATGAACCGGGCCAGCCTGGTGGCGGCCCAGGACATCGACGGGGTGCTGGTGGTGCAGCGCGACGGCCCGGCGGTCGAGGCGATGGACGCCTTCTACGGCGGGCTGCAGGGACAGCAGGCGCTGCTGCAGCAGGCCGGGGTGCACCTGACCACCGCCGGGGAGATGTGGTGCGTGTTCGCCGACGGCACCTGGCACACGGTGGCCTACAACAAGGTGTCCGGGTCCACCGGGACGCTGCGCGTGGACCTCGGCGACGGCAAGCGCACCGTGCTCGGCGCCGAGGACCTGGCGCTGCGGATCTGGACCCCGCACCCGGTGGAGCCGCTCTGGGCCGACGCCCCGGTGCGCTCCAACCTGGGCACGCTGGCCGAGATCGCCACCCTGAACGCGCACGTCCGGGCCCAGTTGCAGTCCCGGCTGGCGGGCGCCGGGATCCTCATGCTGCCCTCCGAGATCCAGTTCCCGGTGCGCGAGAGCGCCGACCCGGCGGCATCCCAGGCGGACACCTTCATGTCCGTGCTCGCCGAGGCGATGCTCACCCCGATCGCCGAGCCGGACAGCGCCAGCGCGCTGGTCCCGGTGGTGGTCACCGCGCCGGGCGAGTTCCTCGGCGATGTCAAGCACATCACCTTCTGGTCGGACCTGGACGAGAAGGTCATCGAGATGCGCGACAACGCGGTCAAGCGGCTCGCGCTGGGCCTGGACACGCCGCCCGAGGTGCTCCTCGGGCTCAACGAGACGAACCACTGGAACGCCTGGCTGGTGGACGAGGCGGCGATCAAGTCACATCTGGAGCCTCGGCTGTCGGTGGTCTGCTACGCGATCACCGAGGCGTACCTGCGGCCGTCGCTGCAGGGTCAGGTGGCCGACCCGACCGACTTCTACGTGCTCGCCGACACCAGCGACATCCGGCTGCGGCCGAACCGCTCCCGGGAGGCGCTGGAACTGTGGGACCGCGGCGAACTGAGCGGCGAGGCGGCCCGGCGGGAGACCGGGTTCAAGCCCGAGGACGCCCCCGGCCCGGACGAGCACCGGCAGTGGCTGCTGCGCAAGATCGCCACCGGGTCGACCAGCCCGGAGCAGACCCAGGCCGCGCTGCGGCTGCTCGGCGCGGACCTCGGCGCGATCCCCGGCGAGGCGCAGAACGGCGAGATCACCCCGGTGCTGCAGCCGCGCCGGTCGCTGCGCGACCACCCGGAGAACAAGATCCCGGACATCACCCGGTCCACCGCCGACCACGAGTCCCGGGAGGGGCTGATCGCCGCCTGCGACGTGCTGGTCTACCGGGCGCTGGAGCGGGCGGGCAACCGGCTCTGCGACGCCAAGGCCAAGGCGGGTGGCCTCGGCGACATCCCGGCGCACCGCCGCTACCTGGAGCCGCACGACACCCGGGCCACCGTGCTGGTGGCCGGGACCTGGGACATCGCCCCCTCGGTGCTGGAGCCGCTGACCGACCGCGGCGGCGAGGTGGTCGCCCTGGTGGACAACTACGTCTGCCACCTGCTGGACAACCGCACCCCGCACCACCGCGACCTGCTGGAGCGGATGCTGCGCAGCGCCGGGATGATCTGATGGACCGCGAGCAGTTCCGGCTGGCCAAGGTCGGCCAGATGGAGCAGGTCAGCGCCAACCTGCTCGACCCGATCACCGACCTGCTGGCCCAGGGGCTCACCGGCGAGCAGTTCGCCGACGCGCTGCAACCGCACGTCGCCAGCGAGTTCACCGCCCAGGGCAACGCCTTCGCCCTGGGCCGGGGCGCGTTCGCCTGGTTCTGGGACCGGATCAAGGACGGCCTGACGGCGGTCACCAAGGCGGCCAGCCCGCAGCGGATCGCCGACTGGCTGGGCACCGCCATCGTCAACGGCTCGGCCACCGCCGCCGCGCAGGACGGCCGGGGCAAGATGTGGCTGTCCCGGCGCGACGACAAGGTCCGCCCGTTCCACATCGACGCCGACGGTCAGGTGGTCGCCCTCGGCGACCAGTTCACCGTGTGTGACGGGCGCAAGATGGATTTTCCGGGTCAACCGGTCGGGAATCCCGACTGTTGGATCAACTGCCGCTGCGTGTCCGCCATCGTGCCGCTGACGGTCACCGCCACTGGCAACGACTGGAACGATGTGCCAGTAGAGCAGGTCACCGCCGCGGTGCTGGGTGACCCGGGCGAGGTGGGCCGGGTGATCGTCGCGGTCCCGGCCGACGATGACCCGGTCTGGCAGGCCAGCAGCGAGCGGGTCCCGCACCTGACGCTGGTCTGGCTCGGGGTGCAGGACTTCACCGACGAGACCTGGCAGGCGATCACCGACGCGGTGCATGTGGTCGCCGGGGACAGCCCGCCCTACACCCTGCCGGTCACCGGCCGGGAGGACCTGGGCGACGACAAGGCCGACGTGGCGATGCTCGACCCGGGCCCGATGGCTGCGGTGCGCGACATCCTGCTGGAGCGTCCGGCGGTCAGGGCCGCCCACGACGCGGTGCAGCAGTATCCGCAGTGGACCCCGCACCTGACCATGGGTTACCCCGACACGCCTGCGGTCGGCGATCCGCCGGAGCAGATCACCTTCGACCGTCTGGCACTCTGGGACGGCGACTACACCGGACAGGAGTTCCCGATGGCAGCAGCGACACAGACCGAGGAGCCGCTGGTCGGCGAGGCCGAGGTCGAGATGGACGAGGTCTCCGACGAGATGGCCATCGAGACCGACGTGCCCTGGCACGGGGTGCTCGCCCCGGAGGGCGTCTACTCCGGCGACGGGCGCAAGTTCGCCGAGGGTGCGCTGACCTGGCGCGACCTGCCGCTGCCGCTGCTCTGGCAGGAGCGCTCCGGGATGGGCCACGAGGGCTCGGTGGTGGTCGGCCAGATCTCCCAGGTGTGGCGCGATGCCGGGCTGATCCGGGCCACCGGCACGTTCGCCGCGACCGAGGCCGCCGACCAGGTGATCGGGCTGCTCGCCGACAACCACCTGCGCGGCGTGTCGGTGGACGTGGACAACGCCGAGATGGCGATGGAGGACGACGAGGGCCAGCACCTGCTGTTCTCCTCGGGCCGGGTCAGCGCCGCCACGGTGGTCCCGATCCCGGCGTTCGCCGAGGCGTTCCTCGCCCTGGGGGTGGACCCGGAGCACCAGCCGCCGCCGCCCGAGCAGATCGATGACGAACTCCCACTGGTGGCCGGAGGCCCGAAGAACCCGGTCCGCCCGCCGTTCGTGGACGTGCCGATGTTCTCCGTCGAGCAGTTCAAGGACTACGACACCGAGACCCGCAAGCGGATGGCCAAGGCCGGGACCGCGATGCCCGACGGCTCGTTCCCGATCGCCGACGAGGAGGACCTGCGCAACGCGATCCAGTCGATCGGCCGGGCCGCCGACCCGGACAAGGCCCGCGCGCACATCAAGAAGCGGGCCCGGGCGCTGGGCAAGGCCGACCTGATCCCCGAGGAGTGGGCCGACGAGGCGGTCGCCGCCAGCGCCGAGTTCAAGCGCGGGCCGGGCTGGGTGACCAACCCGAAGGAGACCAAGCGGATCCACGACTACTGGACCAAGCCCGGTCACGAGGGCTACGCCAAGGTCGCCTGGGGCAGTCCGGGCGACTTCCGCCGCCTGCGCGCGCACCTGGCCAAGTACATCGGGCCGCAGTTCCTGAACCGGACCGCCGCGCAGTGGCACCACGACGCGCTGGGCTACTGGCCCGGCGAGTGCGGCCGCCCGGGCAACCCGCCGTGCGGGGCGCACGCCCTCGGCACGTTGGCTGCCTCGGCGTCGCTGTTCTCCGGCGAGATGGGCACCCGGCTGTGCATGGCCGAGTGGTTCACCGACCCGCACCTGCCCGGGCCGACCGCGCTGACGGTCACCGACGAGGGCCGGGTCTACGGCCACCTGGCGACCTGGGGCACCTGTCACATCGGCATCCCGGGCACCTGCACCGAGGCGCCGCACTCGCCGAGCGACTACGCCTACTACCGCACCGGGGTGGTCAACACCGAGGCCGGTGAGGTGCGCGTGGGCCAGATCACCATGGAGACCGGGCACGCCCCGCTGTCCGCCGGGGCCCGCGCGGCCGCCGCGCACTATGACAACACCGGCACCGTGGTCGCCGACGTGGCCGCCGGGGAGGACGAGTTCGGGATCTGGCTCGCGGGCCAGATGCGCCCGGGCCTGAGCGCGGCGCAGGTCGACGCGATGCGCGCCGCCGGTGCGGTCAGTGGTGACTGGCGGGCGATCGGTGGCAGTCTGGACCTGGTCGCCGCCCTCGTCGTCAACGTTCCGGGATTCCCCGTACCGCGCACATCGCTGGCGGCGTCGGGCGGCCACCAGGAGTCCCTGGTCGCGTGTGGTGTTGTGGGGAAGCAGCCCGCCGGGACCAGGGACGACCTCGTCGCGGCGGTCGCCGACGAGATCGAGGCGCGCTCCGCCCGGCGCTCGCGCGCGGCGGCGTTGTTGAATGAGACCAAGCCGCTGCGGGTGGCGGCGCTGCTGACGAGCGTGGAGGTCTGAGCATGGGGTGCAACTGCGGCGGCACGCAGAAGAAGCAGGAGTACGAGGTCACCGACAAGGACGGCAAGGTGACCGTGGTCTCCTCGCGCACCGAGGCGCTCGCGCTGGTGCGCAAGGAGGGCGGAAGTTGGAAGCCGAAGGCCGCCTAGCGCCTGATCTGGGTGATCCGTGCGCTACCGTGCGTGCTTGACGGCAGCATGGTGTAGCCCTGCGGCTGGCCTCGCGGAGCGAGGGCGATCAGACCCGTCCTCCCCCCAGGAGCCGCAGCCATGTTCAACCTCCCTGATTCCGGCCTGACCGGGCTGTCTGACGACGCCCTGAGTGACCTGCTCAACGCTGGCCTGGACGCATTCCGTGACCTGCACCTCGGCGCCGAGAGCGATGAGGACACCATCGTGGAGGGCGAGCGCATCGCGCCGCTGATCCGCGCGATCCGTGAGGAGCAGCAGGGCCGCGTCGCCGCAGCCGACGCCCGCCGCTCCCGGGTCGATGACCTGCTCAATGCAGTCCCCACCGAGGACGCCGCGAGCCCCGAGGACGCGCAGGCGCCGCCGGAGCCCGAGACGGAGGAGGCACCCCCAACCGAGAACACCAGTGAGGAGGCCCCTGTGGCCGAGAACCTTCCCGAGCCGGTGGCCGCCGCCGCATCCGGCCCGGTCGCCCGCGCCGCCGCGAACGCCCCGGCACAGGTCGTGCCGACCCGGCGCACGGCCACCCTGGTCGCCTCGGCCGACGTGCCCGGGATGGCCGCGGGATCCGAACTCGACCACCTCGGTGAGGCTGGACGGGCGATCGTGGCCCGGCTCAAGGCGCTGCCCTCGGGGATGAGCCCGGCGCCGGTCCGCCAGCGGTTCAGCGCCGCGGTGATCCGCAAGGAGCACGACCTGGTCCAGGGCCGCGACTACGACGACTACTCGCTGGTGCACCAGGCGGGCTCGGAGCGCCGCCTGCCCGGCGGGTCGCTGATCGCCGCCGGTGGCTGGTGCGCTCCGTCCGAGACGGTCTACGACATGTGTCAGTTGGAGACCGTGTCCGGGATCCTCGATCTTCCTGAGTTCGGCGTCACCCGGGGCGGCATCAGGTACACCCCGGGCCCGGACTTCTCCGACATCTACAACGGCTGCGGGTTCCACCAGACCGAGGCCCAGGCGATCGCGGGCGAGTGCAAGACCTGCTGCCAGGTCGACTGCCCGGACTTCGAGGAGGTCCGGATGGACGCGGTCGGCTACTGCGTCAAGGTGCCGATCCTGACCAACAGCGCCTACCCGGAACTGATCCGCCGGTTCACCGAGGGCGCCCTGGTGGCGCACGCGCACAAGGTCAACGCCTGGCAGATCGCCCAGATCGAGGCCGCCGCCGGTTCCGGCGTCACCCTGGCGGGCACCGACCCGGTGTCCTTCGCGCTGGACGCGATCGAACTGCAGGCGCTCGGGATGCGCTACCAGTACCGGCTCGGCGAGACCGCCACCGTCGAGGTGGTCGCCCCGCTGTGGCTCAAGAGCCTGATCCGGATGGACGTGGCCCGGCGCGCAGGCGTGGAGTGGCAGTCGGTCACCGACGCGCAGATCGAGGCCAACTTCACCGCCCGCAACCTCAAGGCGCAGTGGGTCTACGACTGGCAGGACATCGCCGTGGCGGGCTGCCGGGTCACCCTGCCGACCACCGCCAAGGTGCTCATGTACCCGGCGGGCACCTGGGAGAAGGGCACCAGCGACGTGATCAGCCTGGACGCGGTCTACGACAGCGTCGGGCTGGAGTCCAACACCTACACCGGCGTGTTCGTGGAGGAGGGCGTGCTCGTGGTCCAGCGGTGCACGCACACCTGCAAGGTCACCATCCCGGTCTGCGTGTCCGGGCGCACCGGAGCGTCGGACATCACCGCCTGCCTGGTCGCCGCTGCCTGAGTCCCACCGGAGGGGGCCTGGTCGGGCCTTGCTCCCTCCGGTGACCACTCCGGGAGGAGATGAGGTCCGATGGCAACCATCACCGGTGCGCGTCACTGGGTGGACGTGCCCGCCCCGGAACGGAAGATCGGCGGGGCCCTGGATGTCGTCCGGGTGATCGAGCCCGACCCGCACGCCCTGCTCGGTGCCGAGTACCAGACCGACGCCTGCTTCACCGCTGACGAGTGGCTGAGCAACTGCGGCAACTACCCGGTCGTGGACTGTGAGGCGGGGACCGCCACGGTCACCGACTCCAAGGTGTTCCACGGCCTGGCAGAGGTGGTCGGCGACCCGTTCACCGTCTACACCGGGGTCGAGTGCCCGTTCCCCGGGGCCGGTCCGGACGCCTACACCGTCCGCGCCCAGGCCGCCCTGGCGCTCAAGGAGTCCCGGGGCGTCGAGGAGCGGCTGACCGCCCTGTTCGACGCCTGGCCCAACAGCCCGGCGCTCGCGGCGAGCAATATCGTCGGCGCGGTGGCGCAGTTGGAGAAGTGGCTGGAGGAGAACTACGCCGGGCGGGGCTACCTGGCGATGAGCCGGGGTCAGGCGGTCCTGGCCGCCGCGGCCCAGGTGATCTCCCCGGCGCTCAACGGCACCCTGGCCAGCGTGGTCGGCACGCCGGTGATCCTCGGGGTCGGCACCGACACCACGATCTACGCCTCCGGGCAGGTGACCCTGCTGCGCGGGCCGGTGATCGTCAACGGGGTGACCGGGATGACCGTCGGCGACACCTGCCTGCCCGCGCGAACCCTGGCCGAGCGCACCTACGTCCCACTGATCGAGTGCGGGGTCGCGGCCGCGACCGTCGCAGCCCCGGGCTAACCAGGAGGAATCCACATGGCATCCACCAACTCCTTCCCCCTGCTGCGGGGCCGGACGATGCGCGTCACCGCCCTGAACGGCTGTGGCGTGCCGGTTACCGGGCCGTCCTCGGTGGCGACCACCGACGGCTACGTGTCGATCGCCCTCACGGCGAACGTGAACGAGCCGGAGGAGATCGAGGTCAAGAACGCCAACGGGCAGACCTGTGTCCGCGACCCCGGCTGCGCCGAGTTCAAGGGCTACAACCTTGAGATCACGTTCTGCAACGTCGAGCCCTGCCTGTACACGATGCTCACCGGCCAGGCCACGATGGACGACGGCGCTGGCAACACGCTGGGCTTCCGGATGAACTCCAAGCGCAAGGCGTGCGACTACGCCTTCGCCCTGGAGGTCTGGTCCGGCGTGCCGGGCGTGGCCTGCCAGGGACAGACGGCGGAGTCCGGCTCCTACGGCTACGTGCTGCTGCCGTTCGTGCGCGCCGGTGTGATCGGCGACTTCACCATTGAGAACGCGGCGATCTCGTTCGTGGTCACCGGGGCGGTCACCCTGGACGGCAACACCTGGGGCACCGGTCCCTACGACGTGTACGACACCGATGGCAATGGCACGCTCGGCCCGCTGCCCGAGGCGGCGGACCCCGATGACCACCTCATCGTCATGTACACCACGGTGGCCCCGCCGACCGCCGAAGAGGGCTGCTCGGCCTACCCGCCCGTCGCTGCGTAACCTGCTGCCCGAGAGGAGGGCAGCCTGATGGCCGATTGCGCGTCTTGCGGGTCGTGCGTGCCCTGGTCCCCCACGATGGACTGCTGTCCGGACTGGGGGGACCTGGACGACGCGCTGCTCTGCCGGTCCATCGATCTGGCCTGGTCCACGCTGCGCAACCTGACCGCCGGTCAGGTGGGCAACTGCCCGGTGGTGACCCGGCCGTGCCTGGCCGGGCCGTGCGCGCTGTGCGACGCCGGGGCGGCGATCCACCTGGCGCACGTCGGCTCCTGCGGCCACGACTGCTGGGCCACGGTGTGCGGACAGCGCGGCTGCTCGTGCCCGCGGCTCTCGGAGATCGTCCTGCCCGGCCAGGTCGCCGAGGTCTGGCAGGTGATGGTCGACGGCTGCGTGCTCGACGTGGAGTCCTACCGGGTGGACAACGGCAACCGGCTGGTCAGGACCGACGGCACGTCCTGGCCGTCATGTCAGGACATGGCCGCCGACGTGAACCGGCCCGGCACCATGGCCGTCTGGTACGTGCCCGGGATCGTCCCGGACTCGTCGGCGCTCTGGGCGGCCGGGGTGCTCACCTGCGAGTTCTCCAAGGCGTGCACCGGTGGCAAGTGCCGTCTGCCGTCCTCGGTCACCACGATCGCCCGGCAGGGCATCACGATGGAGATCGGCGCCGGGATGTTCGCCAACGGGCTGACCGGGATCCGCGAGGTGGACGCCTTCATCCTGTCGGTCAACCCGAACACGCTCAAGGTCCAGCCGATGGTGTGGAGCCCGGACCTGGCGCCCGCCAAGCACCGGTACACCACCTGGGCCGCCCGGCCGGTGGCCGCCCCGCCAGGGCCCGGGTAGGCCATGACCTACTACCGCGACCGGCTCAGCGCGATCGTCGGCGACCTGGTCGAGTGCATGTGCGACCGGCTGGCCGTCGAGGGCGCCGGGCCGCTGTGCTTCTGCGGGCTGATGCCCGGCGGCGCGGTCGCCTGGGACTACTGCGGCCAGTGCTCCGGGGCCACCTGCGGGATGGGCTACGTCACCGTGGTCACCGTGTACCCCTACGAGTCGTTCCCGGAGCAGAGCGCCTACTCCAAGTGCGACCGGCCGCTGGCCGCGACGCTGACCATCGGCGCGCTGCGCTGCGCCCCGATCCCCGCCGAGGACGGCACGCTGCCCGGGGAGGTCGAGCAGACCGAGGCGGCGCTGGCCGCGATCGCCGACATGGACGCGCTGTACTCCACGATCGTCTGCTGCAAGTTCGCCGAGGTGTCGGTCGGCGCGTACATCCCGCTGGCCGCAGCGGGCGGCTGCATGGGCGGCGCCTGGGAACTCACGGTGGCCCTCGATGGCTACTAGGGTCGCGTCGCGGGTCTACATCAGCGACACGCTGGTGGTGAAGGCGATGAACGAGGGTGGCTCCGGCGGGGTGGCCGACGACCTGAACAAGACGATGAAGCGGGTCCGGTTGCGCGCGGTGATGACCTCGCCGGTGAACAACCCGATGGACGCCACCCACCGGGGCGGCGGCGTGGGCACCTACTCCCGGTCGTTCAAGCGGCACCGCTGGGGCAACGGGAAACTGATCCTGCGCGGGCTGTACAACGACGCGCCGCACGCGGTGATCGTGGAGAAGGGCCGTCGGAGCACGTCGTTCGCCGAGATGGTCTGGGCGATGGATGTCTGGCCCGGGCACTACATCACGAACAAGGACGGCACCCGGGACTTCAGCACGCGGTACACCTACTGGGCCCAGGGCGGGATGCACTCGTTCGGCAAGCAGTGGGAGCGGTTCGGCTGGAAGGGTGCCCGGGTGCCCGGCTCGATCCTCTGGTACGCCGGGACCCGCGGCCGCGCCGGGCAGCATGTGCTGGAGAACGCATTCACCCTGTCCACCCGCAAGTACATCTCGGTGGGCGTCGTGCGCGGCAAGGTCTATCGCGTCGGCGCCATCGTGCCCCCGCGGTTCGGCCCGGGCGGCTTCGCCGGATGAGATTCACAACGTTGTGAAACACTGACAGCCGTCCCGTTCCGCTGGCCTGACGGAGGACGGTCGTGAAGGAGTTCAACACAGCCGGGCGGCGTGCCGCCCCATCGATCATCGAGGGCGCCGAGCCCGTCGAGTTCGTCGTGGACGGCGAGACGTTCACCGCCTACCCGCCGAGCGCCGGGCAGATGGCGCTGCTGATCTCGGCGCAGGCCGAGCGCCGGGACATGACCGAGAGCATCGCCGCGATCATCGACTTCCTGGACGGACTGCTGGACCGGCATGGCCAGGACCGGTTCCGCGAGCGGCTGCTGGACCGGGACGACCCGTTCGACTTCGATGACGTGAACACCATCGTGGAGAGCCTGATCGAGGAGTGGTCCGGCCGCCCTACCACAGCGCCCTCCGCCTCATCCTCGTCGCGCAAGAACGGTGGCCAGAGATCGATGGGGAGAGCGCGTTCCGGAGCGGTACCGACCTCCTGACCCTGCCACTGGACCGGTTCTGCAACGCCATCTACTACTGGTGCCTGCAGCGTCTGGAGGAGAAGGACCGCGACCGGTGGCTCTATGAGTTGAATGCCCCCATCCCCGGCCGTGAGACTGTGGTCGACCACGAAGCCGAGATGGAATCCTTCGCGGCGTTCGCCACCGCGTTCGGCGTCAAGGCTCCGAGCGGCGGCTAACCTGAGCCCGGAGGTGGCGGATGACTGACACCGTGGGCGCGGTCTATGTCCGGGTGCTCGCCGACTCCTCCGACTTCGCCAAGCAGGTCCGCAAGGATGTCGGCAAGGACGCCGACAAGGCGGGCGAGGCGTTCGGCAAGGACTTCGACAAGGGAGTCACCCGCAGCCTCAAGCAGATGAACCTGGAGCGGACCCTCGGTCCCCAGGTGGACCGGTGGGGCCGGGACCTGGCCCAGCGGATGCAGGCCGCGACCCGGCAGGGCACCGTGGTGAAGTTCAAGTTGGGCGACTTCATCGACGCCCAGGAACTGGAACGGATGTCCCGGCAACTCGGGGTCACCTACCAGCAACTCGCCGACTTCCTGGAGCACCGGATCCCGGCCGCGGCCCGCAAGGGGTTCACCTCCCTGGAGCGGGAGATGGCCGACTCGCTGGCCAATCAGCAGCGGATGTCCCAGCGCTACATGCAGTGGCAGGCGCGGACCCAGGCCCGGTACGTGGCGTTGGCGGCCAAGGCCGACCGGGACGCCGGGCAGCGGCGGCTGCGCTACCTGCAGTGGCAGGCGCGGACCGAGGCGCAGTACGTGGCGATGGCCGCGAAGGCCCGCAACGCCGCGGACAAGGACTCCCATGCCATGCGGCTGCGCTACCTGAACTGGCAGTGGCGCACCGAGTTGAAGTACATCAAGATGGCCCGGGTCGAGCGGTCCAAGACCAAGGTCGACCGGGACACCTCGTGGCTGAGCAGGCTCATCGGCGACACCCAGAAGATGCGGGCCGCGTTCGCCGGGATGGACCGGGTGGTCGACCGGATGTACCGCTCGCTGCGGCGGATGGGCTCGGGCGGGTTCTTCGATGGGATCACCACCGCCCTGGGCGTCGCGGTCCGGCTGTCCTACCGGCTGTCCCGGGCGCTGACGTTCGGGGTCGCCGCCGGGTTCGTCGTGTCGGGCCGGGCGATCAGCGGTATCGGTCGACTGGTCTCCCGGCTCGGCGGGCTGCTGGCCAAGGCCACCGGCTGGCTGGCCAAGTTCGGCAACGGGATGGCCCGGGTGGCCGCACGGATCACCGGGACGCTCGGCGGCGCGGTGTCCAAGTTCGGCGGGATGATCAGCGGCCTCGGTGGTGCGCTGGCCAAGGTCGGCCCGCAGATCGCCGCCGCGTTCAGCAACCCGATGGTCGCCGCCGGGGCCGCGATCGTCGCCTTCATCGGCGCCCTCGGGCTGCTCAGCAAGGTGCTCGGCATCCTGGTCACCTTCCTGGTGGACATGGCCGGGGTGCTGTCCATGCTGGTCGTGGGGCTCGGCGCGGCCGTGGTTGCGGCTGCCACCCTGGTGCCGATCGTGGTCTCGCTGGGTCTCGGGATGGCCGCCATGGTGATCGCCGGGAAGGATGCCGCCAAGGCGATCGGAGCCTGGTGGAAGGTGGTCAACGCGACCGACCCGAAGGAGCGCGCCGAGGCGCTGAAGGCGTACAACGAGCAGTTGAAGAAACTGGGACCGAACGCCCGGGCGGCGGTCAAGGCTGCCGAGCCGCTGGTCACCTCGTTCCGCAACATCCGCCGCGAGATGAGCGAGTCGCTGTTCGCCGGGATGGACAAGTCGCTCAAGCGGGTCAAGCCGCTGCTCAAGGTGGTCCGCGACGGGCTGGTGCGGATCTCCGGCGCGATCGGCGATGTCATCGACGGCTTCCTGGACCTGGGCAAGAACACCGCGTTCGTGAACAATCTGAAGAAGTTGTTCTTCAGCGCCGAGGTGGTCATCCGGAACCTCGGGGCCGCCGCCCGGGATGCGTTCGCCGGGCTGGTGGCGATCTTCGCCGCGATCATCCCGCAGACCAACGAACTGTCCGGCGGGATCGCCAACATCGCCCGGCGGTTCCGCGAGTGGGCGGAGAGCGTCGAGGGGCAGGAGTCGATCCAGCAGTGGTTCTCCGATGTCTGGGAGGTGGCCAAGCAGGTCTGGGACCTGTTCGTGGCGCTGGGCGATGTGGTCGGCGCATTCTTCACCGCGCTGGCCACCGGCAGCGGCGGCGACCAGACGAAGTCGTTCCTGGAGGACATCACCACCAAGTTGCTGGATCTGGCCGACCAGATCCGCACCTGGGACGAGGAGGGCAAGATCGACCAGTGGCTCTCCGACGCCAAGGAGACCGCCCGGCAACTGTGGCTGACGCTGCAGACCGTCGGGCGTTGGATGAAGGCGCTGAACAGCCCCGAGAACCGGCAGTGGATGCAGAACATGATCGTCGCAGTCCGCGGGATCATCGCCATCCTGAGGATCCTCAGCGCCGTCGGCAGCGCGTTCATCAAGGCGGCGTTCGCCCCGTTCGCTCCGGTGGTCGGGGTGATCAACGGGATCATCAGCGCGGTCAAGCGGCTGATCACCTGGCTGGGCAGGATCCCCGAACCGATGGTCCCCGGTGGCGGTGGCAAGTCGTGGGCCTCCGGCGGGGTGGCGA
>JBIOVW010000283.1:0-2547 GCA_044867945.1 Nakamurella sp.
CAGATCCGGGAGTGCATCGAGCCATGCCTGCCCGGACGGTCGAGGGCAGCCGCCCTCCGCTCGAGCCAGTCCGACACGCGCGGAGTGCCCATGGTTGCGGCACGGTAGTCCCGCGGCGGGCTGCTGCCGACCGACTTTCGTCATGGCGTGCATGCCGACGAGCAGGATCCGGCGCCGTCACACACCCACCGTGGCGACGCACATGGGGTACGACCATCACACCTGCCGGGCGGGGCGTGACAGCACGTCGAGCTGTGCGACAGCGTGGACGGCGTGCGACGGGCCCACACCCGACGAGCAGGACGTCGACGAACGGCACTCTCCGGAATTGTCGGTGCCCCGGGCCACACTGCCCGGCATGAACCCCTTACGAACGCACGAGCCGCCACGCACCGGGCAGCAGCAGGGCCGCCAGCGCGATCTTGATCGCGTCGCCCACCAGGAACGGCACCACGCCCAGCATCAGCGCACGCCCGAGGTCGGCGCCCACGCTCGCCATCAGCCACGGCACGCCGACGGCGTAGATGCACAGGTTGCCCACCACCATGAGCCCGGCCGTCCGCGCGACGGTCCGGTCCGCGCCCCGGCGGGCGAGCGCGCCTACGACGACCGCCGCAAGCACGAAGCCGCACACGTACCCGAGCGACGGGATCCCCCAGCCGGACTGTCCGCCGGCGAACCACGGCAGCCCCGCCATGCCGACGACCGCGTAGAGCAGCATGCCGAGCGCGCCGCGTGCCGGGCCGAGGGCGGCCACCGAGAGGAGCACGGCGAAGGTCTGGCCGCTCAACGGCACGGGCGTGAACGGCAGCGGGATCGCGACCTGTGCCGACAGGCCGACGAAGACGGCGGACCCGGCGACGAGCGCGACGTCCCGGATCGCTCCGCCGGGAACGACGTCGGCCAGAACGCGGCGGGTAGGGGCGAGGGCGACGCTCGACATGGCACTCCGATCGCAACACTGGGCTCTGCGGCGACGCTAGTGCAGCGCATCGTAAGTTCGTGACTGGTTCTTGGTTACCGAGCGTTGCGGTCAGACATCCCATGACGTTGGATGTCAAGCCACAGCTCGTTGATCTTGTGGTTGGTGGTGTGCCCAAGCCGTGTGCTCGTCGTAGAGGGTGCGGGTCTTGAGGCAGCCGTGCAGGATGCCGACCAGGCGGTTGCTGAGCTGGCGCAGCGCGGCCTGGTGCCCGGTTCCGCGGGCGCGGAGCTGGTCGTAGTAGGCCCGCGCACCGGGCGAGGCGCGCAACGCGCAGAACGCCTGCCACTGCAGCGGCCCGGCGAGGCGCTGGTTGCGCACGAACCGGGCCAACACGACGGTCTTCTTCCCCGAGGCGCGGGTGATCGGGGCGCTGCCGGCGTAGTTCTTCCGCGCTCGCGCGCCCTGGTAGCGCTCAGGGTCGTCACCGAACTCGCCGAGCACCCGGGCGCCGAGGATCTCACCGAGGCCGGGCTGGCTCCGGTAGATCTCCGCGTCCGGGTGCCGGCCAAAACAGGCCTCGACCTGCCCTTGCAGGGTGCTGATCTGGGTGGTGAACGCGATGATCACCGCGACGGTCGCGGCAGTCGTGGCGGCGTAGGCCGCGACCAGTTCCGGCGGCTGGGTCAGGTGATCAGCACCCAGCAGGGTCTGGATCCGCTCGGCCTTGGCCTCCACGTCACGACGACGAGCCCGCTTGAGCGCGCCGGCGATCCGCGACCGCGACAGCCGCGCCGCGCGCTGGGGGTCGGGGGCGGCACCCAGCAGATCCAGCGCGTCGGCCGCGGTGAGGTCGTCGAACGCCTCCAACGCGGCGGGAAAGTACTCCCGCAGCGACGACCGCAGCCGCAGCATGTGCCGGTGCCGCTCCCAGATCATGCTCTGGTGCGCCCGGGCGACGACCTTGATCCCCTCGACCAGCGGACTGTCCCCGGCCAGCGGGCGCAGCTGGTGGGCGTCGGTGCGGACCATGTCGGCCAGCGCGTGCGCGTCCCCGGCGTCGCTCTTCGCGCCCGAGGTGCCGTACCGCTCCCGGTAGCGGGCAACCTGGCGCGGGTTGACCGCGAACACCCGATAGCCGGCCGCGACCAGCGCGGCGACCCACGGCCCGCGGTCGGTCTCGATCCCCACCCACACCTGCTCGGCGCTGGTGTCCTCACCGGCAAACCCGGCGATCAACTCGTGGAACCGGGCGATCCCGGCCACTCCTTCCGGGAGCCGGGCCTTACCGAGCCGACGCCCGGTGTCGTCCTGCACCTCCACGTCATGATGATCCTCCGCCCAGTCGTCGCCGACGAACAACATCACCGCCACGCCTCCCACCAGCACCAACCGTCATGAGCTGGCAGCGCGCGAGAGATCACCGCGGCCTAATGGACCAGTGCTCGCGCCCCGACAAGGGGCAGGCACGTCATCCCATCAGCGGTCCACGACCTCCCGACCACCGGCGGGGGCACTGTCTGACCATAGGACTCGACTACGTCCAGGCGGCGCGAGTGCTCACCCACCGGCGGCTACCGGCACCGAGCCTTCCCTATCCGGGCCCGGCAGGTCCCATTAGGCGG
>JBIOVW010000284.1:0-3157 GCA_044867945.1 Nakamurella sp.
ACCCTACAAGTCCCATTATGGGCATTGGTGGACCAGCGGCAGTAGCTCACGCCTGCTTCGTGCGCGGCCTCGACCGATGCACCAGGTCGGACGCTCGGCTACTCCCGGGAAACGCATGGCGCGGTGATCTCATCAATTTGAACGACCGATCAGCCTGAATGGAACACATTGCGTACGCGGCGAGCGCTTTGTGCCCGAGTTGGCTCCCGGGGCAGCAAACCGGGGTAGATAGGGCGATACTTGCCCGAACACCGACGCGCGTCCCAGGGCCGATTCAGGATAGTTGTGCGGTGCACTCGGCCAGGGCACCTGGCACCTGGCATGAGCAACAGGTGGTCGGGAACGGACACTGGGTCCGGCGTTTGCGTCTCGGTCCGCTCATCAGGGTCGGGTCCCGGGAAACCAACTCGCCTAATCGTCCTTCTCGGACGTTGCCGTCCGCAGGGGGTGAAGCGAGAACCCTACCGGGACCGAGTCGGGCGAAACGGTCCGGCAAGGCGATAAGCGGAGGGCCTCGCCCCGCGGTTCTGGGAAAGCCACCCGCTGCCGCTGGTCCACCGACGACCACCAGTGCGACGTGTATGTGTATGAGGGCCACGAGGGTTGGACCGTCCACGTCGCCGGCAAACGGCGGGTGCTGGCCGAAGCGCCGCCCGACCCGGTGCCGCCGACCGATCTGATGACCCCGACCGGTGTCGAGCGGTTCATGGACCGTCAGCGGCGACTGCACGCCATCCTCGGCCGGTCCGAACTGGTCCCCATCGGGCTGTCCCACGACGGGCAGACCCTGATCACGGACACCCCGGGGGAGTGTGCCGACCTGCTCGTGGAGCTTGCTGCCGAGGGGTACCGCCTGCCGGCCGAGGTGATCGACGAGTTGCGCACCGAACAGGCTGAACTCGACGGAACCGCCTCGGCGCCGGACGAGGCCGAAGCGCACTGAGGACCCGACGCGACCCCATTTCAGACTCCGCATCGTTGCCGCCCGCTCGTGAATCCGGAGTATGCGAGGCACCAAGAGCAGCTGAGGAGTGCGTTCACACTCTGGCTCCGGTCGTGGATCTGTAGAAACATCCTTGCCGGTGACAGCCCGGATACGCGACATTCTGGCCCCGAAGCCGGGCTGACGGGGAAGCGGATTTTCGGCGGCCTGGCGTTCCTGATCAACGGGCACATGGCGGTCGGCGCCTCCAGCAGGGGGGCCTTCTGCCAGTCGATCCGGCGCGCACCGACGATCTGCTGGCCCCGCCGCACGTCAGGCGGTTCGCGATGCGCGGTCGGGAGATGGTCGGTTGGCTGCGGGTCGACCCCGGAGGGGTGGACACCGAGGAGCGGCTCACCGGATGGGTCGGCGTCGGGGTCGCCTACGTCCGGACCCTGCCGCCCGAGTAGCACCGGCCTGATTCGTTCCGCTGCCCGGGTGGTCCCGGACCCGACACCCGACGGACGTCACGCCCGAGCGGCCGAACCGGTGTCGAGCCACCGGCAACCGTTTCGCCACCAGTGGCGGAGCTCGGCGATGCGGCGGTTCACCTGGGCGGCGCTCGTTCCTTCGACGATCGCGAAGGCAGCGGAATGGCCGGCGTCGTGCATCCCCTCGGCAGAGGCCCCCGCCGCCATCCGCAGGGTGATGTCGACGCCCGGGACGGGGCAGGGATCGGTCGGGGGTGCGAAACGTCCCTGCCCGGGCGGGAACATCACCCAGCCGAGGTGTGCGCGCGGTGCGTCCGGTTGATGGTCCAGCGTCAGATCCTGGCCGCATTGACCTCGAAGGCTCTCCCGGGTCGGCTCGACACCGAATGCCCGCTCGTAGGTCGGGGCGATCGGCCCGCCTCCGGTGCGGCAGGCGATCTCGCACAGCACCGGCCGCCCCGAGGAAGGCAACCATGCCTCCAGGTGGAAGCTGCTCGGCGTCGGGGTGGGCGGCAGCGTTCGTACCACCGCTCCGGCGAACTCCTGCAGAATCCTGCGCTGTGGGTCAGCAGGGTCGAGCAGCCGACTGCTGAGCATGTCGTTGGCCCGGAACGCCTCCTCGTTGCCCCCGCTGTAGCGGCCCGGCCAGCAGTGGATGACCCGGCCGGCGGCCATCACCCCGTCGACGTGAAAGAACGGGGCGTCGACGAATCGTTCCACCATCCAGGACCCGGCCGACGTCGGATCGTTCCACCGGCCGTCCCGCAGCAGCTCGGCGAGCTGATCCGGGGTGCGGACGATCGTCACTCCCACCGATCCGGAACCGAGTCGTGGCTTGACCACCACGGGCAGACCGACGACCTGCACGAACGTCGAGAGATCGGCCGGTCGTTCCAGGGCGGCGAAGGTCGGCACCGCCAACCCGGCGCCCGCGACAAGGCCTTTCATTACGAGCTTGTCACGGTAGGCGGTCGCGGAGTCGACGCTCTGTCCGAACAGACCGAGCCGACCACGCAGCCGGGCCGCCCGCAGGACGTCGTCCTCGCTCGTGCTCGCGATCAGCCCGACCACGTGCTGCCTCGCGATGGCCGCCGCCGCCTGCTCAGTGTCCGACGCGAAATACTCGTCCACCAGGTGGAAGTCCAGGAATTGTTCCTTGGCGACCCGTTCCGCACCGACCAGCGCATCTGCCGTGGTGAGCAGGATGACGCTGCCCGCCGCATTGTCCAGCCATCGATGGACCGGGCGGGTGGCCAGGGGTTGCCGGGACAGCAGCAGGATCTTCTTCATTGCGGTTCTTCTCGTTCCTTCTGATCAATTGGATGGTCATGTCCGGACGGTGTCCGGACGGAATGGACCAGGGCACCGACGGTGGAGTAGCCGTTGTCGGTGAAGTCGTGCAGCAACAACTCCGGCCCCGCCGGAGCAAGCCGAAACGGGCGCGGCGCATCGCGGCGATCCGCCGGCGACAGGGCCGACAGATCAAGGTGTCTCATCCGGGCGAGATCGCCGACGCCGGACTTGATCACCGCCTCCTTCCTGACCCATTGGCGCAGGAAGGCCCGATCCGGGTCGGGGTCGCGTTCGACGTTCGACTGTTCGGCGGGATGCAGTGCGCGTGCGGACAGCGCCGTTCGCCCGTCGAGGGTTCTGAGCCGTTCGATGTCGACGCCCACGGGCGCCGGACCGACCGCCGCCGCAACGACTCCGCCTGCATGCGACAGGCTCACGTGCACGCCCGTGC
>JBIOVW010000285.1:0-2833 GCA_044867945.1 Nakamurella sp.
CACGAGACCTTCGTGCCACTTCAGGGCCCCGAGTTCTCCGGTAACCGGGTCACGCTGGCCGACGAGAAGGCGCCGGTGAAGAACGCGTCCAACATCTCCGAGGATGGGCATCTGTCCCCCGAGGAGGAGCAGCTCTACTGCTTCTACGGCATCGCGTACGGCGGTGACTACGGCGCCACCGGTGCCGACTACACCGGCCATGCGCCGGGCGTCGGCGGAGGTGTTGGCGGGCGGAGTACCGACGCCGATTTCGCGCTTCACCGCCGTGCCGACCGCCGGGTGCGGCACGCAAGGTCGCCCACGCCCAACCGCACCGGTGGGTGAGGCGGATCGGCATCCGCTGTCTCGTCGGCACAGACGTCGCAGATTCGCATTGCTGGTGCACGGCCCTTGCCCGCCCGCCCCGGCGCCACCGCCGGCCGAGACCACGTTGGGAGGCACTGCGGTGACGTTCACCCCCCGCGGGCAGGACTGGCTACAGGCCGCCCAATCCGCTCAGCTCGGCGCAATCGCGGAGGTGGCCGACTGGTACGAGCAGGCCCGGATCACGGTCGAAGCCGGCGGAGCCGGTGGAGCCGGCGGCCACATCATCCGAGTAACGGGAGACCTCGCCTCCGGAACCGCGGCCTACCTGAATGTGGTCTGTGAACACGAGATCACGGCCCGACCACCCGGGCTCGTCATCCACCTGTCCGCAGCATCGTTCATCGGTGTGCGAGGCATCGCCGCGCTGCTGCGTGCCGCCGACTACGCCGCGCGGCAAGCCATCCCCCTGCGCCTGGTCCTCGGCGAGCACCCCGAGGTGACCCGCATCCTGCAACGAGCCGGCGCGCCAAACATCCTGGGGGCCTGCGACTCCCTCGATGCTGGTTGCGCCCATCGGTCATCGCTCGAAGCGACCGAGGCGGGTGTGGCCGCCGGAATCCGCCTCGCGGCGTCATGGCCGGTATCGCACGGGCCGGGTAGCCGTGATGTGCGATCGGCGCTCATCGTCGCCGTGGACCGGCACCCCGACCAGGCCCTGATGACCGTGCGCGGCGAGCTCGGCGTGGACGGCGCAGACACCGTCACCCGGGCCCTGACCCAGCTGCTCCTCGACCCCGGACACGTGATCGTCGACCTGTCACAGCTGCGCGTCCGCTGGATTCCCGCGCTGCAGGTGTTCCCGTCCACCCTCGCGGCCACCGGCGGGTGGCCATTCGCCCGACTGGTCCTGATCGGGGCAACACCGGAGCTGGCCCAGCTCTTGCACGGCGTCGGCGTCACCGACACCGTGCCGCTGGTGGACGATCATGCGTCCGCCCTGGCCCGCTTGGACCATCGCCCTCGCAGGCTGACCCGCTACCACGTCCTCGAACCGCATCTAGGGTCCCCACGCCGGGCTCGCGCGTTGCTCCGCCGAGCATGCCTGGACTGGGCACTGGGCCACGCCTACGACGACGCCGCACTCGTCGTGACCGAACTGGTCACCAACGCCGTACGCCACGCCAGCACGCGATGTCGGCTCGACATCACCTTCGACAGCCACGGCCTGCGCATCGCAGTACGCGATCAGGGCTTACTCCAACCCCGTCTGCCGGATGGCAACCACCCGCTCAGCCGCGGGGTCGGCCTCCGCGTTATCGCGACAATTGCCCACCAGTGGGGAGTCATTCCACACCCCGACGGCAAGACGGTATGGGCCCACTTCCCCCCTCACCAGGAATCATCCGAAACCCTCTGAACCTCGTTCATCCTGGATAGCGGTCGTTCTCGACGACACGCAGCACCAGGATGGCCGCGACGATCGCGGCCCGGCGGCAGCTTGACCAGGATCTTGCAGCGGTCGACATGCTGATTCTGGCGATGCCGCAATCGCAGCCTGAGCAGCGTGCTGCTCGCCCTGGCAGGGGCCTCGGCTGTCGGCACAGCCCTCTCCGTCCAGCTCAGGTGACCACGCCAACCTCCGCAACGCGGCTTGCGGCAACGGGCAGGTGCGGGCGCAAACCGGCGACGCGGACGCTGACCAGCAGGCTCCGCACGAGTCGGCGGACCGGCCGCCCGGCTCGAGGTTCTGCCCGCCGCGGCCAGGTCCACGCTCAAGCCTGCGGTGTCGCCGCGAAGTAGCGCTCCCACTCGGGCCGCCGCTCACCCCCGGCCAATCGGCCGTCCGCAGCCCGACGAACAACATTCCCGGCCCGGTGAGCCCTGGCTTCGGTTCCCCGAGCTGCATGGTCGCCTCACCCCGACCCGGCGCCCGGCTCGTCCCCGGCCACGTGGGTCGGACCCACCGCTACCGGGTAGCCCGCGGTCGGGGATGTCCGGTGTCGCTGGGCGTTCCCGGGAAGCGTTGACCCGCAGGGGTGTGTGATCGATGGAAGCGATGGAATCGTTGCCTGATACGCGCCGCGTCCGCGTCGGGGCGGGGACAGGTTGCGCTCGGTGAGGCCTCGCATTCTCGCGCTCGCTGCGGTGGCGCTGCTGCTGGGCGTGACGCTGGCCGCGGTGGCTCTGATGAGCGTGGCCGCACTGCCTGTCGCGTTGGTGCTCGGGTTGACAGTGATCGCTCTGGTCATCGGCGTCAGCACACGTCGGCAGCACCGGGCAGGACGGCGCCCCCGCAGGCCGCCGCCCCTGGCCGTCGTTGGTCACGATGCCCCGGTCGCCGGCCCAGGCGTTTCCTCGCAGCTGCGCTGGGCCACCTTCTGGGACGCGGGACCGCCGGTGCACGCGCTACCCGACACCCGCGAACGGGTCGCCGTCGTGCTGGCGGAGTGGGGGCTGACCGGTGAGGCGGTCGAGCCCACGCTGCTCGTCGTCACCGAATTGCTGTCCAACGCCGCCGAACACGGCC
>JBIOVW010000286.1:0-6422 GCA_044867945.1 Nakamurella sp.
CGGTCGTAACGATGCCGGCGTCACCGGTGATCTCGATCTCGTACGCCCGCTGGGTCCAGCCCGGCCGGTCCGTCCGGGTCACCCAGGACAACCGGGGTGCGCGTTCGGCGATGCCGAGCGGCTCACGGTGGTGCTCGACGGTGACGGGTTCGACGTACATGATCGTTTCCTTCGGATGGGTTGTCGAGGGGTTCAGCGGACGCCGCGGACCTGGCGGATGGCGACCGAACCGAGGGCGCACAGCACGGCGGCCAGGCCCCACAGCACGGTGTAGTTGTGCCCGCCCCCGATGGCCAGCAGGGTCGGGGCGATTGCTGGCACCAGGATGTTCGGGATGCTCAGCGCCAGGCCGAACACCGCCATGTCCTTGCCGGCGTCGGACGCCTTGGGCAGCACCGCCGCGCACAGCGCGAGGTCGACGGTCAGGAACATGGCCTGGCCCATCGAGAACAGCAGCCACGCGACCAGGAAGGAGGTGAACGAGGTGGCGGTCGCGGCGACGACCAGCGCGCCGGCCATCAGCAGCGTGGAGACCACGATGAACGGCTTGCGGCGGCCGATCTTGTCGGAGACGAAGCCGGTGACGGAGAAGAAGATCACGCTGACCGGCGCGGAGATCAGAGTGAGCAGCCCGGCGTTGGCGCCGGCCTCGTAGATCGGCATGTTCAGCCGATCGACCATGAAGTAGATGAAGTAGCTGAACAGGGCGCTCATCGCGATGCCGGCCAGGAGCCGGGACAACCAGGTCCAGCCGAAGTTCGGGTACTTGCGCGGGTTGACCACGAAGCCCTTGGCCATCGCCTTCACGTTGAGCGCGGGCACCTGGTCGCGGGTCAGCTTCGGCTCCCGGTAGAACAGCAGCAGCGGCAGGATCAGCACGACTGCCAGCAGCACCGGGGCTGTCATCATCAGCAGCTGGTTGCCGACCAGGCCGGCGGCCAGGTAGCTGCCCAAGGACATGGCCAGCGCGCCGAACATGCCCATCAGCCCCATCACCCGCGCCCGCATCCGGTCCGGCAGCGCCTCGACCGGGATGACCGCGAACGCGTTGAACGCGGCGTTCACCCCGACCGCAGCGACGATGTAGGCGCCGGCGATGACCGGCACCGATTCGACGGTGCCGATCAGCGCGGTCGCGACGAGGGCGACCAGCAGCCCGCCCAGGATCCACGGGCGGCGCCGGCCGAACCGGCCGGTGGTGCGGTCGGACAGTGCCCCGGACAGCGGGATCGACAGCAGCAGCACCAGCGAGCTGACCGAGACGGCCAGGCTGTAGGAGACATCCTTGCCCGCCGGGTCGATCGTGGCGATGCGCAGGGACAGCGCGGTGGTCAGCGTCAGCTGCATGACGTACATGCCGAGGGCGCCGATCAGCACCAGCGCGATGGCCTTGGCCACCGAGATCACCGGCGTCGGCATCACGGTCATTGCTGATTGTGCTCCGGGGGAGTCGGAATCCACCGGGATTCCGTTCTCGGGCGGTGAGCTGAGGGTGCTCATGAGGGGTCCTTTCGGGGGTGTGCAGGGCGCGGCAGAGTTGCGCGGGTGTGCGGGATTGCCCGTCGGCCGGGTGGCACGACGAGTGACAGTGGGTGGGGTGGGTCAGCCGGTGCAGGTCGGTTGGATGCGGCGGGGCCGCCAGTTCACGGTGGGCAGCCGGTGGCCGAGCGCGAACAGCGGGTCGGGGAACCCGCCGGGCAGGTCCTCGGGGTGGTTCTCGACGTCGGCCATGGACCGGGGCAGCTCGACCGGCAGCCGGCCCTCCGGGGTGGCGTGGCCGAACACGACGTCCAGCACGGCGAGGTCCTCTGCCGCGTAGTCGACCACGAAAGCGGCGGCGTGCTCGGCGATCTCGGGCACCACGGCGGCGCGCTCGAGGAACAGGCAGACCACGGTGGGGACGGTCGTCATGACCCCGACGAGCCGGTCGCGCTCGTCCGCGGGCAGGGCCAGCGAGCCCTGGTGGAAGAACGCCTCGGGCAGCTGGTCGGCGGGTTCGTGCGGGGCGGCGAGTCGGACGATCGCCACGTCGGCGTCCTCGGGACGGTCGGTGACGTCGCCGTAGGCGGCGGCCAGCGCAGGGTCGATGCCCTCGACGTACAGCCTGATCCCGTCGGGCAGCGGCAGGATCCGCTCGTGACCCAGGCCGGGCCGGTTGGTCAGCAGGGTCATCGCCCGGCGCTGGGCGGCCTGCCCGGCGGCCACGAAGTCGGCGCGGCCGGCGATCCGGACCGCGGCCCGCTCGTCCACGTAGGGGTCGTCGACGATGCCGAGCGCGAACAGCGGCCGAAGGATCCGGCGGGCGCTTTCGTCAATCCGTTCCACCGTCAGCCGTCCGCCGGCCAGCAGGTCGAGCACGATGTCGGTGCAGGTCTCCCCGCCGAGCTGATCGACGCCGGCCTCGAACAGCAGCGCGACCCGCTGATGGGCGTCGAGGTGTTCGACCCCCCAGGCCCGGGCGTGCCAGACGGCGCCGGTGGCCAGCACGTCGTCGGTGACCAGACCCCAGTCGGTGCAAACGATTCCGTCGTACCCCGCGTCGCGGCGCAGCATTCCGGCGACCACGTCGGCGTTGAAGGAGAACCCGACCTCACGGACCTCCGGTAGCCCGACCGGCTTGCCGTAGTACGGCATCACCGAAGTGACGCCGGCCTTCAGCGCGGGTCCGAACGCCGCCTTGTGCACGTCGAAGCGGCCAGCCGGGTAGACCTGATCGGGGCCCGACGGGAAGTGCGCGTCCAGGCCGTCGGCCTGGGGTCCGGCGCCCGGCCAGTGCTTGACCATGCAGGCGACCGATTCCGGCCCCAGCTCGGGTCCCTGGAAGGCCTGCACGTAGGCGCCGGCCAGCCGGCCGACGGTGTCCGGGTCGGCGCCGAACGTGCCGGCGGTGCGGGTCCAGCGCGGTTCGCTGGCGATGTCGGCCATCGGGTGCAGTGCGGCCCGCAGGCCAACGGCGGCGTACTCCTGCCGGGCGATCGCGCCGAATTCGTGGACCAGGTCCTCGTCGGCCAGGGCGCCGAAGCCCAGCGGCTCCGGCCAGGAGGAGAAGCCGCCGGAGGGGACCGAGGTGAGCGGGTTGCCGACCGCTGAGTGCCGGGGATCGGTGGACAGCAGCACCGGCAGGCCCAGCCGGGTGCCGGCGGCGATGTGCTGCAGGCGGTTGTGCCAGGCGGCCAGCAGGCCGGAGGCCACCGGCGAACACAGGTTGAAGTGCCGGATGTGCCGGTCGGTAATGGTCGGGGTGGTCGGTACGGTCGGCATCAGGCCGTTGGGTTCGTCCACCACGCCGCCGTCGGGTCCGGCGGCGATCGGCGCGTGGAAGAGCAGGCCGACCTTCTCCTCGATCGTCATGCGGTGCAGCAGGTCCTCGACCCGCTCCTGGACCGGGCGGCGTGGATCCTCGTAGACGGCCATCACGCCGTCCTTGTCCAGGTCGCGGAACCGGACGCCGTCCACCTCCAGCACCCGGACCGGTCGGTTCTGCTGGATATCGGCCCGTGCCGTGGGCATGTGCTGTGCAGCCATTGTGACTCCGTCGTCGCTCGTTGTTGTTGCCGTGGACTCTAACAACAATCTGTACCAGTATGGAAGAGGTTCGCTTGAGAAAGTTTTACCAATCTGGAAATACGTTGGCTCGACAGCCGGCGGTCGCCGAGCGGCCACCAGACCCGCTTGCGCGGGATTGTCGATCGGGACCAAGAAGTGGAACGACGGAAGTCGACGTCTTTGTCAGTCAGGCGACAGTCGGTTTCCGGCCGGCGGCCAGCTTGACCGAGATCGGCAGCTCGAGGTGGTCGCCGCGGCGGTAGTCCTCGATGCGCCGATCAAATGCCGCCCGGGCCCGGGCCTGGACCTCGTCGGGTTGGGCGAGAAACAGCGCCGAGGTCCGTACGGTGCCGCCCAGCATCCCGTCCCACAGCTCGTCCGGCGACGCCACCTCATGGTCGAACGCGACGGTCCGCACCTGGACGTCGATGAGCCCGGCGTTCTCGAGGAGCTCGGTGAACAGGCCGTCGTCGGCATACCGGAAGAACGGCGGCCCGGCAGGCAGCTCGGCCGGCGTCCCGGCGCCGGCCGCGGCGAACGCCTCGAGGAACACGCCCAGGAGGCGGGTGCGGTCCGGTGTGTCCCAGGTCGTCAGAGCGAGGCAGCCGCCGGGGCGCAGCGTCCGGACCAGCTCGGCGACCGCCCTGTCGTGGCGGCCCAGGTGGGGAACGACGAAGTTGCTCACCGCGGCGTCGAAATCGGCGTCCGCGAACGGCAGCGTCTCCGCGTCCGCCCGTCGCACGTCCAAGCCGGGGTGGAGCCGCCGGGCCAACTCAACCATCGCAGGCGCGACGTCCACGGCGACCACCTCAGCGCCGCGCGCAGCCGCTGCCGCCGCCGCGTAGCCCGGCCCGGTGGCCAGGTCCAACACCCGCCGACCCGGCCCAACACCGGCGGCGTCGAGCAACGGGTCGACGAGCCGACTGGTGACACGGCCAATGACGTCGCCGTACGTCCGGGCCTGACGATCCCAGCCGGTCGCCTCGAAGGCATTGAACGCGTCGAGCTCGGAGTCGCCCATCCCATCACCGTCTCGCACCCGCGCCCAATGTCAAGAGTCGGTCCCATGGTCGACCGGTGACCGCTGCCCCACGGCCGTCCCTTTAAGTGCGCGCGCCCGATCTGCGCAGTTGTGGCCATCAATCCCCGGACCGAACGATGTCGACTGCCACCCAGTGGCAAGTGCACGTGCGTCAGCGTCGTCGATCGCTCATCCTTCGAAGGCGTCAACGCCGACAGTGGTTGGAGGACTAGTGAGCTTCGAATATCTGATCAAGCCCGAGCAAGGTCCGCAGTGGAAGGGAGTGCTGCCCGGCAAGCCGGAGCCGTACGTGTTGCGCCGCGGCGAGGGTGAGCACGCGATGCTGTTCGGTGACCTGTTCACCGTGCTGCTCTCCGGTGACGAGACCGACGGACAGTTCGGCGTGATCACCAGCGACTGCCCAACCGGGAACATCATCCCCACCCACTCGCACGACGAGACCCACGAGACCTTCTACATTCTCGAGGGCAAGGTGCGGTTGTTCTTCACCGACGCCAGCGGCACCAAGACATCCAGGCTGCTCACCCCGGGGGATTTCGCGTACGTGCCGGCCGGCACCCCGCACGCCTACCGGGTCGAGGAGGCCGCCCGCATGATGGGCACGATGACAGGCGGTTTCGAACGCTTCTTCCAGCACATGGGCACCCTCACCGACCACAACACCAAGGACCAGCCGCCGTTCATCCCCGACTTCCCGCGGATGCAGGCCGCCGCGCGGGAGCACCGGATGGAGTTCATGCCCGACCACGAGTGGCCGGACGCCTGATGGCCGCACCGGTGACGACGGGGCCGCCGCTCGTCGAGAAGGCCACGCTGCCCCCGGCCAGGCTCGCGGCCGAAGGTGTGCGGATGCTGGCCGGAGTGCCCTACGCGGCCCTGCCCGGCGCCCGTCCGTTGGAGCTGGACCTCTGGCTGCCGCCGGCCATCGACGATCCCGTCCCCGTCGTGGTTTTCCTGCACGGCGGCGGCTGGCGCCTGGGCAGCCGGCACAGTGCGGGACCCGGCTACGCCGGCGCGTCGCCGAATCCGTTCGAACTGGTCGCGCAGTCCGGCATCGCCGTCGCCAGCGTGGACTACCGCCTCTCGGGTGAGGCGGTGTTCCCCGCGCAGCTGCACGACGCCAAGGCGGCGGTCCGCTGGCTGCGGGCCCGCGCCGATGAGCTCGGCATCGACGCCGATCGGGTCGCCGCCTGGGGAGAATCGGCCGGCGGTCACCTCGCCGAGCTGCTCGGCCTCACCCGCGGCGACCCGGCGCTGGAGGGCGCGGTCGGCCTTCCCGGATCCAGCCGGGTGACCGCGGTGGTGGCCTGGTATGCACCCTCCGATATCACGGCTGTCGCCACCGATTTCGGCGCCGATCCGCTAGACCCGACGACCAGGGAGGCCCAGCTGCTCGGTGCGCCGGCCGCATCCGTTCCGGACCGGGCGGCCCAGGCCGGCCCGATCACCCATGTCACGGCGGACGCGCCACCCATCCTGCTGTTGCACGGCCGGGCCGATCGGTTCATCTCCCATCGACAGAGCGAGCGACTGCACGCCGCCCTGGTCGCCGCCGGGGTGGACGCGCAGCTGCACCTGTACGACGACGCCGACCACATGTGGCTCGGCTCGCCGGAGGCCGCCACCGATGCGGTCCGCCGCACCATCGACTTCCTGCACCAACGACTCGACAGGGATGGAACATGAGAATCGTCGGTATCGACCGGCCCGACCACGGCGTCGAGGTCGCCGCACTGTCCGAGAATGGTGACCAGATCGTCGTTCTCGCCAGTCTGCGGGACTTCTGGGCCGACCCGACCTGGTACCTCGAGCGGGAACCGGCCGGGCCGGCTCT
>JBIOVW010000287.1:0-2280 GCA_044867945.1 Nakamurella sp.
CGGGTGGTCATGGCTGCTCCTTGATCATGGCTGGCCCCGATCCCCGTCGAGCAACGCGGCGATCCGTTCGGCGATGTGCTGGCCCATCCATGCCGCCTGCTCGCGGGTCGGGTGCCCGGCGAAGTGACGGGTGAACTCGGTCGCGACGGCGTCGGCCCCGGTGCTGTCGGGGGCGTCGGCGAGCCAGTCGGCCAGGGCGCCGATCAGCCAGCCCCACTCCAGCAGTTCCCCGGCAGCGACGCCGATCAGCTGGTCGGGCTCATCGGCGCCCAGGGTGGTGAATCGCTCGCGCGCACGGCTGCTCTGGGTGCGGCTCACCAGGTCACCTCGGTCTCTCCGAAACCGGTGTGACCGAGGTCGGGGTCACCGAACCCGGCCCACCCGGCGGTGCCCTGGGCCAGGGTGTGGCCCTGCCCGGCCCGCCCGGCCGGGCCGGGCAGCGCGGTGGCCTGGTAGGTGAGGATCGCGGCCACATCGCCCTCGGCGAACCGGCCCGCGAGCCCGGCCTGACCCAGCGCGCGGTCGACCACGGTGTCACCGTGCAGCCGGGCCAGCTCGACCGCTTCGCCCATCTTGGCCCGCACCCGGGTGGCGCCAGTCGCGGCGGCCTCGGTCAGCCACAACGCCGCACCGTCGCCCAGCGCGAGGAACGCCGCCTCGGCGGCGGTCTTCGGTCGCGGGACACGGTCGAGCGCCCCGGCCGGGGCCGGCGGGAAGTGCGCGTCGAGGACCCGCGGGCTGCCCGGGGTGCTGATCTGGTGGCGGGCGACCTCGACCGGCCCGCCCACCCCGACGTGCACGATCACGACCTGCTCGCCGTGGCGGCGCACCCACACCGTCTCACCGACCAGCCGGTGCGGCACCGAGTACTGGCCGTGCTCGAAGGTGACCATCGGGGTGTTCTCGGGGACCGTGCGGGTCACCCCGAACGTCGCGGTGAACGGCGCCGCAGGCAACCGGTGCAGCCGAGCCTGCTCCTCGGCGAGCATCTCGACCGGGGCACGGCGGGTGATCCGGTGGGGCCGGGCGTTGATCTGCTCGGTGAACTGCGCGCAGGCCGTCTCCAACTCGGCGAAGCTGCCGTAGGCGTCGAGCAGGTTCGCCTGCGTGGGCACCAGGTCGGCCTTTGCGACCCGCACCGTCGCCTCCGACCCACCCTTCGACGCGGGATCGGCCGGCAGGCAGGTGGCCACGGTCAGCCCGTAATGCCGCCCGAACGCCACCGTGGCCGGGTTGCGCACCGCGATCCCCGCGACGTGCTCCACGGTGACGGTCTTCTCGTTGTCGGTCAGCAGATACGTCGGCACCCCACCCACCGTGCGCAGCGCGGTGTCGATCGCGGCGAACACGCTCGGCCCGGTCTTGTCCAGCAGCGGTGACACCACCCGGAACCGGCACCACGCCAACCAGAAACAGAACAAGATCGTCGAAGCACCGCCGATGCGCGGGCCCTCACCGAAGTCGTACTGCGCCCACAACCCGGGCTCGGGGATCCACGGCCGGTGCACCCGCGCCCGTCCCGACCGCCGCGCCTTCTTGATCTCCGCGACCGCCCGGCGGGTGGTCCGCTCGGAGCCCGCGAAACCCATCGCGACAATCTTGTCGTGGGCCACGTCGGCGCGGATCTTGCCCTCGGACCGCTCGACGAACTCCTCCAGCTTGGGCAGGAACTCGTCGATCACACTCGGCCGGGACGCCGCCCGCCCCGGCACCAGCGTCCCAGCCTCACGCGCGGCCACATACCGGGCCACCGTGTTCGGCGAGCACCCGGCCAGCTCAGCCGCGTCGCGATAGGACGCGGTCAGGTCGAACCCTTCTAGGATTTCCATGATCTCCTCGGCAGACTTCACTCGTCCCCTCCCGGGGCTGGGTGCGGTTGGCACCGCCCAGCCCACCCGAGGAGGGGACCCCCACCCGGGAACCGGCAGGGAACGGTCAAGATCGTGTCGGGCAGATCCGCTGGCCATCAGCGTTCAGTTCCACTGGCCGTCAGCGCTCAGGAACTTGGCCGTCTCCGTTCAGGATCTCGTGGCCGCTGACAAACAAGAGTCCTTCGGTTCAGCCGTTTGGCCAACGGACGGCTGCTCCTGTAGCTGCGCCGAGAATGAAGGCTGGAGTGACCCGCGGCTTCATCAGCGTCCGAGCCCGGCATGACCCGCCGGTGGCGTTACGACTTGAAGAGCGAAGCGTCTGACGCAAGTTGCTCCCGACACCTGCGACCCGAAGCGAGCGGGAGTTGTGGCCATTTCTGACGCAGACCGCCCACGAAGTGATCAGGCA
>JBIOVW010000288.1:0-3962 GCA_044867945.1 Nakamurella sp.
AAGGACCGGGCCGACCTCGCCCGCAAGGGCATCGCCCGCGGCCGCAGTGTGGTGGTGACCCTGTACGAGGGCGGGGTCCTGTTCGTCGCGGAGAACCACTCGCCGGCGCTGCACAAGGTCAGCGAGATCTACGACCGCATCGGGTTCGCGGCCGCCGGCCGGTACAACGAGTTCGAGAACCTGCGGACCGCCGGCATCCGGTTGGCCGACGTGCGGGGCTTCTCCTACGACCGCAAGGACGTCACCGGCCGTTGGTTGGCCAACGCGTATGCGCAGACAATCGGCTCGATCTTCTCCGAGCACCAGAAGCCGTTCGAGGTGGAGATCTGTGTCGCCGAAGTCGGGGCGCCCGGGTCCGCACGGCCGGCCGGGGACGACGGCGGTGACATCCTGTCCGGCACCGGCGACCAGCTCTACCGGATCTCCTACGACGGCTCCATCGTCGAGGAGCGCAAGTTCCTGGTGATGGGTGGCGTGACCGACCCGGTGATCACCGCGCTGACCGCCTCGTTCCAGGTCGGCTGGGACCTGCCGACCGCGCTGCGGGCCGCGGTCAGCGCGCTCGGGTCCACCGGGGAGAATGCCCCCCGCAACCTGCTGCCGACGCAGTTGGAGGTCGCGGTGCTCGACCGCTCGGCGCCCGGGCGGACCTTCCGACGGGTCCAGGGCACGCTGCTGGCCACCCTGCTCACCCCGCCCGCGGCCGACGAGCCTCCGGCGCCACCCGCCGATTCGGGCCCCGAAGAAGGCTGACGCCGCCGAGGGCCGGGTGGGTTGCATCACTGTGACCCACATCACTGCGCCGCGACCGGATTCTTCGGATGTGATCGGTATCAGCGGTCTCCCGGGACCCGTCCTGTGCATGTTCGTCGAGGATCTGGCTGAGGGGTGCAGATCCTTTCCCGAACGAAAGAAACCGCCCCTAAGCTGCTGATCGACACCTACTGTGGACGACAGCGTCCACTGGCAGCTTGCGTCGATCCGTCACATCCCGGGAGGACCCGTGCGCGCCATCCGCCTGCCATGCGTCGACCCGGTTGCGTCGGGTCGCCGTACTCGAAAGGGGAGGTCCGGGCAGTGATCGGCTCCGACCAGGACATCGTCGCCGACGTCGTTCCCGAGACGGGACGGCAATCCGGGCCCGCGGCCGCCGGGCCGCCGGATCCCGCCCCACCACCCGTGCCCGGGCAGACCCGCGGCACCACTCCCGAAGGACTGCGCCGCCGGCAGGACGTCGGCGATCTGGTGGTCAAGGCCGGCACCGCGTTCGACGACTACCGCAGCGGCGTTCCCGGCGCGATCGACACGCTCGTCCGGCTGGTGACACCGTTGCTGTGGCACACCGCCCGCCAGTGCGGACTGTCCGCCGCGGAGGCGGAGGACGTGGTCCAGCAGACGTTCCTGTCGCTGGTCCGCAGCAAGGACAGCATCAGCGATCCGCTGGCCGTGGTCCGGTGGCTGACCGTCAGCCTCCGGCGGCTGGCCTGGCGTGAACGGGCCAGCAGCGCCAAGCGCTCCGGTGAGGAACCCACCGACGACGACCTGCCCCGCGCGCCGTCGGCCGAGCACGCCGCCGTGCTCACCGATCAGCAGCGGCGACTGTGGGAGCTGGTCTCCGAAATGTCCGAACGCTGCCGGCGACTGCTGGCGGTCATCGCATTCGCACCACGACCTGACTACGCCACCATCGCGGTGGATCTGGGTATACCGGTGGGGTCCATCGGTCCGACAAGAGGGCGCTGCTTGGCCAAGCTGCGCGCCCGCCTCGACGGGGGAGACTGGACATGACGGCAATGAGTGGCAACGCGGCCGGCTCAGCCGACGACCGTGGACGGCCGGTCCCGTTCGACGGTTCCGTTCGCCTTCCCGACCTGTTGGGGGGACTGGATCTGGACGCCGGCTTCGACTGGGACGACGACCTGGTGGCCGAGAACGATCCCGCCGCGCCGATGGACCGGTCCGACCTGCGCATCCTGGCCGACCTCCAGGCCATCTACGACACCGTGGACCCGATGCCGGAGATGCTGCCGGAGCTGGTGCTGTTCGGCCTGGAGGCACAGGACCTGGAGGCCGAGTTCGCCCGCCTCGTGGAGTCCGAACTGGCGGTCGCCGGCGCGGTAGGCACCCGGTCGGTCGAGCACGCCCGGCGGGTGACGTTCGCCAGCGACAACCTCACCGTGATGGTCGTGGTCAATCCGCAGCGGGACGGCCGGGTGCGGCTCGACGGCTGGGCCGCACCGGGCGGCCGGCTGCACGCCGAGCTGCGGGTCGGCGAGTCGACGATGACGGCCGAGTGCGACGAATCGGGCCGGTTCGTGTTCGACGCCGTGCCCGCCGGCCCCGCTCAGCTCGTGCTGCACCCGACGCTGGATTCCGATCCGTCGCTGACGCTGCCGGTGGTCACCCCAGCCGTGCACCTGTGACCTCTCGCATCACCGCGCGGAACCCCGGCAGGGCTCGGTCGAGCATGTCCTGGGTGCCGGTCAGGCTGATCCGGAAGTGGCCGGGCACCTCGAAGACCGTGCCCGGCATGACCAGCACCCGATGCTCGGCGAGCCGGCGGCAGAACGCCTCGTCGTCAGGATCGGGGGAGCGGACCCACAGGTAGAAGGTGCCCTCCGGGGAGCGAAGCCGGTAGCCGGCCGTCCGCAGTTCCCGGACCATCAGGTCCCGTTTTCGCTCCAGGTCGACCAGGTCGATGGACAGCGCCTCCAGGTCGGCGACGGCGTACTGCATGACCGCGTTCGGGAACAACCACCCGGCGGCGATCTGCGCGGCATCAATGGCTTCGCGCACCTCGGCCGCGGCCGGCAGCGACGGGGGCAGCGCGACGAACCCGATCCGCTGGCCGGGCGCCAGCAGAACCTTGCCGTAGGTGTAGACGAGCACCGAGTACGGGTAGAACTCGGTCGGGCTGCAGAACTGCGCGTCGCTGTACACCAGGCGCGAGTACGACTCGTCCGCGATCAGCCAGATCGGCCGGCCGTGCCGCCGCGACGTGTCGGTCAGCAGCTGCGCCAAGGCCCTGAGGGTCGCCGGCGGGTGGATACGTCCGGTCGGGTTGCTGGGCGTGTTGACGATGACCGCGCGGGTGGCCGGCCCGATCGCCTCGGCCAGCGCGTCCAGGTCCAGGTCGTTGTCGTTCTCGCGCAGCCGGATCTTGACCGGCACCGCGCCGGCGGCGACCAGCATCGGCTCGTAAAGGAACCACGGCGGCAGCGAGTAGACGACCTCGTCACCGGGGTCCAGCAGCGCTTGGAACAGCACCGCAAGGCCGCCGAATGCCCCTGGGGTCAGGAACACGTCCTCGGGTCGGAAGGGCAGCCCGCGCCACGTCCGCAACGACTCGGCCACCGCGGCCCGGGGGGCGCTCTCCGACCGTTTGTAGGCGAACCAGTCCTTGTCCTGCGGCACGGCGTGCCGTCGGAGGGCGTCGACCAGACCGGGCAACGGCATCTCCTGCGGGTTGCCGAGCATCAGGTCGCAGGCGCCCGGCTCTGCGCGCGCGGCGTCCCACTCGGCCACGTGCCGCAGCAGCGTACGCATGGTGTCAGCGGCACGCCGGACCCGGCTGCTCACGAGCATCGGTTCGGTCATTCAGGGAACTCCGCTCGACGGCGGCGGGGTAGAACTGATCTGTGTTTGGGGAGCGTACTGCCATCGGGGGGTGGAGCAGTGGACCGACCCCGAGATGTCGGTGGCGGCCGTCCCGTGGATGCTGGTCGGGTGACGAAGGGTGATCGAACGGTGACTCCGTCGGCCCCTCATCCCCGTCCACCGGCGCGATCGGCCGCCGAACTGTGGGCGCAGGCCCGCGGAAGCGTGGACTTGGGTCGGCCCGGAACCGGCTACCGCCTGGGCAGCCGAGCGCTCGCCCGGCTGGGCCGGGAGCAACTGGCGGACGCGGACGCGGCCGCCCTGCGCGCCCGGATCCTCATCACCATGGCGGACGCGCAGGTCGA
>JBIOVW010000289.1:0-7195 GCA_044867945.1 Nakamurella sp.
TCGGCGGACATCGATCCGGCCGGACGCAGCAGCATCGACCGGTCATGACAACCAATCCTCGTTCTCGTCGGCGGTTGTGTCGGGACCGGCCGTCTCGGGGTGCAGCGCGGCGAGGCGGTCGCCCACCATGCCCGCGGCCAGCGAGGTGCCGTCTGCGGGGTCGATCACCAGCAACGATCCGACGGCGCCGCCGGGACGATAGGCCTCCACCGGGACCGGATCCGCGGTGCGGATGGTGATCTGGGCGATGTCGTTGAGGCTCAACGACTCCGATGGAGTGCCGTAGGTGAGCGAGTCGATGTCCAGCAGGTGATCGAGGGAGCTGACCAGCGCCCTGGTGGCTGTCGCGCCGTACCGCAACAGCACCCGGGCGCCGGCACGCAGCGGCTTCTCGGCGAGCTGGGTGATCGTCGCGGTGAACTGGGTGACCGATTCCGGCGGGTCGTCGACGGCGGAGATCAGGTCGCCCCTGGACAGGTCGACGTCGTCACCCAGCAGCAGGGTCACCGAGTCCCCGGCCCGCGCGATATCCCGCGGCCCGTCGGCGGTGTCGATCGCGGACACCGTCGAGCGCAGGCCGGACGGCAGGACCACCACCGAGTCTCCCGGGCGCACCGTTCCGGCGGCCACCCGGCCGGCGTATCCACGATAATCGGGCAGCTCGTCCGACCGCGGCCGAATCACGTACTGCACCGGGAATCGCAGGGATTCGTCCGCGGCGCCGTTTTCCACCGGAACGGTTTCCAGGTGTTCCAGCACGCTCGGCCCGTCGTACCAGCCGATCCGCTCGGACCGGGTGACCACGTTGTCGCCGTGCAACGCCGAGATCGGGATCGCGGTGATCTCATGGATGCCCAGACCCTTGGCGTAGGCGGAGAACTCGCCCGCGATCGCGTCGAACACAGCCTGGTCGTGGCCCACCAGGTCGATCTTGTTGACGGCCAGCAGCAGGTGCGGAACCCCGAGCAGCGCGGCCACCGCGGCGTGCCGGCGGGTCTGCGCGACCACCCCGGTCCTGGCGTCGACCAGGACCACCACCAGGTCCGCGGTCGACGCGCCGGTCACCGTGTTGCGGGTGTACTGCACGTGGCCTGGGGTGTCGGCCAGGATGAAGGTGCGGGTCGGCGTGGCGAAGTACCGGTAGGCGACGTCGATGGTGATGCCCTGCTCGCGTTCGGCCCGCAGCCCGTCCACCAGCAGCGAGAGGTCGACGGTGTCCAGGCCGCGGGCCTCGGACGTCCGCTGCACCGCATCCAGCTGGTCGGACAGCACCGACTTGGAGTCGTGCAGCAAACGTCCGACGAGGGTCGACTTGCCGTCGTCGACGGATCCGGCCGTGGCGAACCGCAGCAGCCCGCGCGCATGTGAGAGTTCTTGGGCCAGTTCGTGAGCCGCTGCCTGGGCGTCCGGACTGTCGGCGCCGTCCACGGTGCCGTTGAGTGCGACGCTCATCAGAAGTACCCCTCGCGCTTGCGGTCCTCCATGGCGGCCTCCGACAGCTTGTCGTCGGCCCGGGTGGCCCCGCGTTCGGTGATCCGGGTGGCGATGATCTCCTCGATCACCGCGCGCACGTCCGTCGCCTCCGACTCCACGGCGCCGGTGCAGGACATGTCGCCGACCGTGCGATAGCGCACCCAGCGCCGTTCCAGGGTCTCGCCCTTGCCGGGTCCGCCCCATTCTCCTGGCGCCAGCCACATGCCGTTGCGTGCGAAGACCTCTCGCTGGTGGGCGTAGTAGATCTCCGGCAGATCGATGCCCTCGGCCTCGATGTAGTTCCACACGTCCAGCTCGGTCCAGTTGGAAAGCGGGAACACCCGGACGTGCTCGCCGGGTGCGTGCCGCCCGTTGTAGAGTCCCCACAGCTCGGGCCGCTGCTTGCGCGGATCCCAGCCACCGAAGGCGTCGCGCAGCGAGAAGATCCGTTCCTTGGCTCGGGCGCGTTCCTCGTCCCGCCGGGCGCCGCCGATGACCGCGTCGTACTTGTCCGCGGCGATCGTGTCGACCAAGGGCACCGTCTGCAGCGGGTTGCGGGTCCCGTCCGGCCGCTCGGTGAGCCGGCCGTCGTCGATCCAGTCCTGCACCTTGGCCACATCCAGCCGCAGGCCGCCGGCGGCGACGACCCGGTCCCGGAAGGCGAGCACCTCCGGGAAGTTGTGCCCGGTGTCGACGTGCAGCAGCGAGAACGGCAGCGGTGCCGGGTGAAAGGCCTTGCGGGCCAGGTGCAGCACCAGCACCGAGTCCTTTCCGGCGGAGAACAGGATGACCGGCTTGTTGAACTGGCCGGCCACTTCCCGAAGGATGTGAATGGACTCGGACTCCAGCGCCCGCAGGTGCGGGCTGTCGACCCGCCGGGTGGTGAACCGCTCCTGGGTGTTCTCGATTGTCGCGGTCATGACGGCTCCCCTCCGGGGCACCTCGCAGGCTCGGTCGCCCCGCGAGGGGCGCCGTCGCTGTGTTGATGATTCACTCGCCAAGGCTCGCTCATGCCAGCCCTCTCGTCGTCAGCAGGTTGACCAGCAGCGCGACCGAGGCGTCCCGGTCCACCGCGGCGGTGTCGATGCGCAGATCGGGGTCCACCGGCACCTCGTAGGGATCGTCGACCCCGGTCATGGAGCTGATCTCACCGCGGAAGGCCTTGCCGTACAGGCCCTTCACGTCCCGTTCGGCACACACCTCGACGGGGGTGGACAGATGCACCTGCAGCAGCGGGGTGCCGTGCTCCGCATGGTGGGCGCGCACTTTGTCCCGGGCGTCTGCGTAGGGGGCGATCACCGGGACCAGCACGAGTACGCCGTGCCTGGCCAACAGTTCGGCCACGAAGCCGATGCGGGTGACCTGGATGTCCCGGTCCTGCTTGGAGAAACCGAGCCCGGCCGACAGGTGCGTGCGCACTTCGTCGCCGTCGAGCAACTCGGTGTCCACGCCCCGTTCGGCCAGCACTTCGATCAGCGCGCGGGCCAGGGTCGTCTTGCCCGCGCTGGGCAGGCCGGTCAGCCACAGCGTGCCGCCCGGCCGGGTCGAGTTCCCGACGGAAGTTCCGTCCGCGGGACTCATCTGGGTTGTCGTCATGTGTTGATCCCACATTCGGTCTTGGTCAGGCCCGCCCACCGGCCGGACCGGGAGTCCTGCCCCGGCAGGACCTTCCGGGTGCAGGGCTCACAGCCGATCGAGGGGTACTCGTCGGACAGCAGGGGGTTGACCAGGACGTTGTTGTTCTCGATGTAGTGGGCGACATCGTCGTCGGACCACGCGGCCAGGGGGGCGACGCGAACCTTTCCGCGCTTGGCGTCGAACTGGACAACCGGCGTGTCGGCCCGGGTGGCCGCCTCGGCCCGGCGCATCCCGGTGGCCCAGGACTCGTACCCGCGCAGCGCCCGGTTCAGCGGCGCCACCTTGCGCAGCGCGCAACACAGGTCCGGATCCCGGGCGAACAGGTCCTTCCCGTGCTCGGCGTCCTGCTGCGCCACCGTCTGCAGCGGCAGCAGCCGCCGCAGGGTCACCGGGTACACGGCCTCGACCGCGTCGGCGGTGCCGATGGTCTCGACGAAGTGGTAACCGGTGTCCAGGAACAGCACGTCGACGCCCGGGATCACCGTGGACGCCAGATGGACGAGCACGTTGTCCTGCATCGAGCCGGCCACCGCGAACCCCTGGCCGAACTCCCCGGCAGCCCAGGCCAGGATCTCCTGCGCGGACGCGTCGGCCAGGTCGACGGCCGCCCGTTCGGCGATCGCCCGTAGTTCGGCGGCCGACCGGAGCGTTGCGGTGCTCACGATGTGGTCTGTTCGGGCATGGTCACCCGGCCGGCCGATCGGGCGGCCAACCCGATGAACTTGACCGAGAACACCCGCAGACAGTCCCGGCAGCTCCATGCGCCGTGGCCGGACTCGTCCGGCCACAGGTTGGTGTCGCCGCAGTACGGGCAGTACTGGGCGGGCACCCGGTTTTCGCTCATCGCAGGGCCGCTTCGTCGGCCCGCATGACCCATTGGGCGAACCGCTCACCGTCGGTGCGCTGGGCGTCGAAGGACTTGACCACCCGCTCGATGTAGTCGGGCAGGTCATCACCGGCGACCTTGTGCCCGCGGACCTTGCGGCCGAACCCCGCGTCCAGGCCGAGGCCGCCGCCAAGGTGCACCTGGAAGCCCTCGACCTGGTCTCCGTGATCGTTGGTGACGATCATCCCCTTGAGGCCGATGTCGGCGATCTGGGTGCGGGCACATGCGTTCGGGCAGCCGTTGAGGTTGATCGTCAACGGCACGTCCAAATCGCCGATCCGCCGCTCCAACTCGTCGACCAGGGCGATGCCGCGGGCCTTGGTGTCGACGATGGCCAGCTTGCAGAACTCCAGGCCGGTGCAGGCCATCATGTGACGACGGAACGTGGACGGGGTGACCGACAGGCCGAGCTCCTGCAGCCCGGCGACCAGCGAGTCCACCCGGTCCGGCTCGATGTCCAGGATGACCAGGCCCTGGTCGGTGGTGATCCGGATCCGATCGGAACCGTGCGCCTGCACCAGGTCGGCCAACTCGATCAACTGGGAGCCGCTGACCCGACCGACGGTCGGATTGACCCCGACATAGAGCCGACCGTCCTGCTGCTCGTGGATGCCGACGTGATCGCGCGGCCCGGCGTAGATCTCCGGTGCCGGGCCGTCGATCAGCGGCCGCTTGAGGTACTCGGTTTCGAGAACTTCGCGGAACTTCTGCACGCCCCAGTCGGCCACCAGGAACTTGAGCCGGGCCCGATTGCGCAGGCGTCGGTAGCCGTAGTCCCGGAAGATCGACACCACTCCGGCCCAGACGTCCGGCACGTCGTCCAGCGGCACCCAGGTGCCCAGCCGCTGGCCCAGCATCGGGTTGGTGGACAGTCCGCCGCCGACCCACAGGTCGAACCCGGGGCCGTGCTCAGGGTGCACCACGCCGGTGAAGGCGACGTCCTGGATTTCATGGGTGACGTCCTGCCGGGGTGAGCCGGAGATCGCGGTCTTGAACTTGCGGGGCAGGTTGGAGAACTCCTCGCTGCCGATGAACCGCCGGGTGATCTCCCGGATCGCGGGCGTGCCGTCGATGATCTCGTCGGCCGCCACCCCCGCCATCGGGGAGCCGAGGATCACCCGCGGCACGTCGCCGCAGGCCTCCGCCGTGGTCAGCCCGACGCCCTCGATGGCCTCCCAGATGTCGGGCACGTCCTGCACCCGCACCCAGTGCAGCTGGATGTTCTGCCGGTCGGTCAGGTCGGCGGTGTTCCTGGCGTGCTTGACCGACACCTGCCCGATGGTGCGCAGCGCGTCGGCGGTCAGCTGCCCGCTGTCCACCCGGATCCGCATCATGAAGTACTTGTCCTCGAGCTCCTCGGGCTCCAGCACCGCGGTGCGGCCGCCGTCGATGCCGGGGGCACGCTGGGTGTATAGCCCCCACCAGCGGAAACGCCCGCGCAGGTCGGCCGGGTCGATGTCGTCGAAGCCGGTGTGGCGGTAGCGGTTCTCGATCCGCGCCCGCACACGCAGCCCGTCGTCGTCCTTCTTCATCCGCTCGTTCGGGTTGAGCGGCTCTCGGTAACCGAGGGCCCACTGCCCCTGCCCACCCGGACGCCCGTGACGGGCCCCGCGCGCCGGCGCCCCGTTGCGGGCCGGCGCGCCGTTGCTTGCCGGCGCACCGTTGCTTGCCGGCGCACCGTTGCGGGCGGGGACCGGACGGCGGGCGGGCCGAACCGGGTTCGGTTGCGCGGCGGCGTCGGCCGGACGCGGTCCGTGATCGGCCGAGGTCTGCGTATCAGACTGTGCGGTGGGCATCTGGATCCTTGCGAGATGGCCGGGCGCCGTCAGGCCGACACGATGAAACCGCTGGTGGGCGATCGCGCCGGGATGACAAGCCCGGCGCAGTGAGCGGCGGCGGGTGTCAGGCGGCGAGGCAACAGGCAGCGCTGGCAACGCGCACGAGGTCGACCTCGCGGCGGCACACCAAGAGCACTCCCTGGACAGACATGGGCCGAATCATACCGTGCGACCGAACCGTGACCGATCGGCCGAAAGGGGGCGACCGGTCGGTCACGCCCATCGACGGTCCGTATGCTCAGCAACGTGACAATTCTCGACCTGTTGGGCCGAGCGCTGTCCGACGAACCGGCGACCGTGGTGGTGGAGCCACCCGGGATCGGGACGGGTTTCTGGGCCGGCGGCCCCAGCGTCGTGCATTCCGACGGCGTCTTCCATCTCGCCTATCGCCTGCGCCGGCCCGTTGACCAGGGCCGCGGCTACGCCAACGTCGTCGGCACGTCGACCGACGGGATCCACTTCGAACCCGTGGCCAGCCTGTCCGCCGAGAGGTTCGGCTGTGCCTCGCTGGAACGTCCCGCACTGATCCGCCGGCCGGACGGCGGCTGGCGGTTGTATGTGAGCTGTTCCACACCCCATTCGAAGCACTGGTGGGTCGAGGCGGTGGACACCCCGCCGGGCGGCGGCATCGCCGACCTCGCCGACGGCACCCGCACGGTGGTGCTGCCGGGTGACGCGACATCGGCGTGGAAGGACGTCGTGGTCACCCGGGACGGCGACCTCTGGCGCATGTGGGCCTGCGAGCATCTGCTCGACCTCGGTGACGACGAGGCCGACCGGATGCGGTCGGTGTTCCTGACCAGCTCGGACGGCCTGACCTGGACGCCCATCCGGGTCGCCCTCGGGCCGACGGAACGGTCGTGGGACGCCCGCGGCGTGCGCATCACCAGCGCGTGGGAATCCGACGGCAAGTGGCTGGCCAGCTACGACGGCCGGGCCAGCGCAGCGGAGAACTGGTTCGAGCGCACCGGTTTCGCGGTCGGTCCGACGCCGGACGAATTCGAGCCGGTGGCCGGGCCGTTCGACCGGGACGGACACACCCTGCGGTACGTCACGATCGCCGCCTTGCCCACCGGACTGCGGGTGTACTTCGAGGCGCAGCGCCCGGACGGGTCGAACGATCTGCGCACACTGCTTCTGCCGGTCTGATCCGCCGGACCGGCGCACCCCTGAGGTCCATGCGGAATCAGGTGCGCTCGGTGAAGGCGCCCCGGCCCTTCTCGTTCTGCCAGTCGGAGTGGTCGACCCCGGTCAGTTCGCTCAGCAGCGCGTTGTCCTGCTCGAAGTAGGGCAGCAACTGCACGCGCTGGTCGACGGGCAGGGCCGGGCGCCGGTGCCGGCCCCGCTGCAGCACCGCCAG